>JAIXVB010000384.1 GCA_027483245.1 Verrucomicrobiaceae bacterium
GAGGGACTTCCCGATCGTTTGAAACACGGACGCGGTCGTTTGAGAGACTGCCCGTCTCATTAAGATGCCTGACTGTCTCATGAAGATGACTTCCGCAGCGTTTGGACAGCAGCCGCTTCGGCGGGGTGAGTTGACCGCACGATTTGAGATCGTGACGTCTGCATTTCGAGCCTGGACCAGGCCTTTGAATCGCGTGCGGGGGCATTTGAGCAAGGGACGCCTCGCTTTGAAATGCTGACGGTCTCATGAAGATGACAGACCGTTTGATTTGAGACCTGTCTCTGGAGTTTTGTCTTGGGGAAATGCGCCCTTGAGCACGGCAAGCGAGGATTTTCATCTCCCTCGCTTCGATTTAGGATGCTGTCTGCGGTCTTTTGGGCATGGCCCCTGCCGGACGCCGCTGCTCGGCTCTGAGTTCGGCGAATGAAGCCAGACGTCCCGGTCTTCGTCAGGACCGTGGGCGGCCTTCCGAGGCCTTCTGAAAGCAGACGATGTCTCAACTCCTGCGAGTCGAGGAAGAAAGGAGACTTCAGCGCCTGTTTTAAAATCGCAGCGCCACGGTCGTGTCGGTTGACCAGGATTTTCCGTTTCTCATTTCCCTTCTTCTTGGACCCGCTAACTTGAGGTCTTCAGCGTCCCTTTTTCCCCACATGCAACACGTGCTCATCATTCATGAAGTCGCCGATTATCCGGCCTGGAAAACGATCTTTGATGGGGCGGCGGGGATCCGCAAGGAAGGGGGTGAACGCTCCTATCAGGTGCTGAAATATGAGAACGATCCAAACAAGATCGTCCACTTCTCTGCCTGGACCTCGATCGCGGATGCTAAGGCCTTCTTTGAGTCGCCTCGACTGGTGCAGATTCGCCTCGAAGCAGGCGTAAAGGCCCCAGACTTCATCTACCTGGATCTTTTGGAATCGGGCGATCTTTAAAACGCCGCCTGTCCGCGCAAATGGGCGCGGAGGATAAACAGCCGCGCCACTCCGTCCCTTGGCGCGTTCATTTGCCCACAGGCAGCATCACCACATCCCCAGGAGCAGCCATGGCACGGACGTCTTCTGCGGAGGGCTTGCGCACTTCACGCGGATTCACCTCGCAGACGCGCAGGAGCGGGCCGCCGGTGATTTGCAGTTCATACTGCACCGTGGCTCCCAGATAAGTGGTGTCCACGACGTGACCGGGGAAGCGGTTGGGTGAATCGATGACGTGACCGAAGGTGAGGGCCTCCGGTCGGATGGAAAGCAGCACCACGGTGCCAGGAGCAGGCGCCCAGGCAGGCGTGTTGGCTCGGGCGCGCAGTCGGGCAAAGGCGGTTTCCACCTCGTAAAATCCGTCGTTCGTCACACCGACGACACTGCCCTCGATGAAATTGGTCTCGCCGATGAATTCAGCGACCATCTTCGTGGCAGGATTTCGATAAACCTCCTCCGGTGCCCCGACCTGGACCAAACGCCCACCTTCCATGATGGCGAGTCGATCCGCCATGCTCAGGGCTTCATCGCGATCGTGGGTGACGTAGATGCCCGTGAGGCTGAATTCTTTGCAAATGCGCCGGATCTCGGAGCGCATCTCATGACGCAATTTGGCATCGAGATTGGACAGCGGCTCATCCAACAGCAGGCAGCGGGGACGGATGACCAGCGCACGTGCCAAGGCGACGCGCTGCTGTTGTCCGCCGGAAAGCTGGGCGATGCGCCGGGCACCGAGGCCGCCGAGTTTGACCAATTCAAGCGCTTCTTCCACGCGCTTTTCGATCTCAGGCCGGGGCCGTCCGCGCTCTTCCAGGCCAAAGGCGACATTCTGCGCCACATTCAGATGCGGCCACAGGGCGTAGCTCTGAAACATCATGCCTGTGCCACGTTTGTGCGCGGGCAGTCGGCTGACTTCATCTTCACCGAAGTAGATCTGGCCCGAATCGGGCTGATAAAAACCGGCGAGATGACGCAGCAGGGTGGTTTTTCCACAGCCGCTGGGGCCGAGCAAAAAGAACAGCTCCCCCTGGCCGATCTCGAGATTGACGTGGTCCAGCACGGTCTGGCCGCCAAAGCGCTTGGAGAGATCACGGATGGAGATGTGCACCATGGGCAGGGCTTTACGTCAGGAGCCCACTTCTGGCAAGCAAACTGCCACGACACCGCGCATCGTGACTTTTTCAGGCTCGACAAAACGCGCTGTTCCTGCCTAAAACGCGCTCCTCAACCCATGAAAAAGATCCCCTTCACCAGTCGCCGCCAGTTTCTGACCCAGACAGCCGCCGCCCTGACTTTCCCAAGCATCGTGCCCGCCAGCGTGTTCGGCCAAAACGCGCCCTCCAAGAAAATCACCATGGCCGTGTTCGGTTGGGGCATGATGGGGCCGAGCAACACGAACAAATTCCTGGCCGAATCCGACTGCCAGATCGTGGCCGCCTGTGACATCGACAAAGGCAACCTGGAAAAGGCTCTGGGCACCATCAACGGCGCCTACAAAAACCAGGACTGCAAAGGCTACCATGACTACCGCGAGGTGATGGCTCGCAAGGACATCGACACCGTCATGCTCGCGCTGCCCGATCACTGGCATGCGCTGACCTCCATTGAGGCCGCGAAGAATGGCAAGGACATCTATGGCGAAAAACCGCTGGCACGCACCATCGCGGAGCAGCAGGCGATCGTCCGTGCGGTGCAGAAATACCAACGCATCTGGCAGACGGGCTCCTGGCAGCGCAGTGAAGACAACTTCCGCATCGGGGCCGAAATTGTGCGCAATGGCCTGATCGGCAAGCTCACCCGGGTGGAAGTCGGCCTGCCTGCGGGGCACAATGACTTTGCCAAAACTGGAGACAAACGCAGCGTCACCGCGCCGCCGCCCGGGCTGGACTACGAGACCTGGATCGGACCTTCGACGATGCAGGACTACATCGAGTGTCGTGTGCACAAAAACTGGCGCTGGGACTACAACATCGGCGGCGGTCAGCTGCTCGACTGGATCGGTCATCACTGCGACATCGCCCACTGGGGCATGGATATGGACAGCAGCGGCCCGAGCCTAGTGAAACCGGTGCAGGTGGACATGCCACCGCGGACGGACATCTGGAACACCGCTACGAAATACCGCGCCGAGGCAACCTACGCGGGTGACATCACCATGGTCATCGCCGGTGGTCATGAGGACATCAAAATGGGCACCAAATGGATCGGCACGGAAGGCTGGGTGCATGTGAATCGCGGCAGCTACGATGCCTCCCGCCCTGAGCTGAAAAAGGTCATCCAAAAGCGCGAGGGAGACAAGATTGTCGAAGGCTCCGCCGCACCGAAGCTGGGAGATGATGTCATCAAAACACGCCTTTACGAGACTCCCGGGCATCATCGCAACTTCCTGGACTGCGTGAAGAGCCGCCAGCCTACCGTGACGCCCGTGGAAACCGC
>JAIXVB010000152.1 GCA_027483245.1 Verrucomicrobiaceae bacterium
ATGGGCAGGACCAGCTTCATCAGCGCGGGGTCGCTGCCAGGAGGCGGGGTTGATTGCGGGCGTCTTTGGCCACGACCAGGACAGGCTCACCCGTCTGACCGTAGAGCGTGGTCGTCGCGGTTTCTTGATCCGTCTCACTGCGCTCAATGTGGAAGCTGATGAACTTCCGATCCGCAGGCATCTCTTGAAGACCTTCAAGCATCAGCACCGTGGCATCGGCCTCGGTGGAATGATAGGAACGAGCCTGCACTGCCGGATCAGGCGCATAGGTGCTGAGCACGAGACTATCGCCACTGGGCTGATTTTGCCAGATCATGAAGCCTGCCATCACCACCGCTGCCGTGGCCGCGAGGAAACTGGGCAGGCGAAGCCAATCCAACCACGTGCTGCGAGCGGGCTCGAGTGGACGCTCGTCTTCTTGGGCGATGCGCACTTGGATCTGGCTGTTGAAAAAGTCCGGGTAGGGCACGGGCATCTCGGCAGGCAAGCTCGAGCGCAGATCCGCGCTGAGGCGTTGCATGAGTTCGACTTCGGCTTTGAGCTCCGGATCAGCCTCCAGACGAGCGGCGAATCGTTCGCGCTCAGCGGGATTCATTTCCCCATCCAGCCAGCGGATCAGGTCATGGTCTTCAGACGGCGTTTTCATAAGTGTCTTTGAGGAGTTCCTGGAGTTTTTTTCGGGCGTAGAAAAGGCGGCTCATCACCGTGCCCAGGGAGCAGGGAATGGTCTTGGCGATGTCTTCATACTGGAGACCTTCGATCTCGCGGAGGATGATGACCTGACGATGATCGGGGCTGAGTTGGGCGATGGCCTCGCGGATGCGCTGGCCGAGTTCTGCATTGCCGAGTGCGACGTCCGGCGCGGCATCTCCACGCGGCACGGCCTCTGCCCCAGCGGCCACGCGATGCTCCGTGCGGGAGTCATCGAACTCGCCATCTCCCTGCATCTTCTTTTTCCGCAGCCAGTCATACGTGACGTTGTGGGCGATGCGGTAGAGCCAGGTGTAAAAACTCGAGTCCAGCTTGAACTGCGGCAGAGCGCGCCAGGCCTTGATGAAGGCCTCCTGCGCGAGGTCCCAAGCCTCCGTCTCGTTCTGGATCATGTGATAAGTCATGGCGTAAACCTTCCCCCGGTACCGGGTGACCAGCACGTCAAAGGCGCGCGAGTCGCCCGCTTGGCAACGTTTGACCAAGTCGGCATCCGGGACTTCGACGGGGTCAGTCGCGGCTTCAGCGGGCATGTTTAGGGGATGGCAAAGGCTGGAGACGAGCGCGGGATGCGCTTTATTCAGCGCAATCTTCGCGCCATGCCTGCCGGGAGTCAAAGATTTGCGTGAATCACCAGCGGGAACCCACTTCAACGGGGTGGCCGCGCAGGAAATCCGCCGCCGGAAGTCGCTTCCCACCCTCGGCCTGCACTTCCTCCAGACGCAGCAGCCCCTGACCACAGGCGAGGATCAAACCCGACTTCGCCTCGGCACTCACTACGGTCCCAGGAATCGGGCAGGCCTCCGCTCCGGGCAGCACCGTGGCGCGGTGAACTTTCAGCGGCGCGGGTCGCTCGCCAGGCAGCACGGCAAAGGTGCCCGGCCAGGGCTGATAGGCACGAATCAAAAGCTCCAACTCCTGCGCAGGGCGAGACCAGTCGAGCCGACCCTCCTCTCGCTTCAATTTTCCGCAGTGGGTCGAGGCGGCGTGATCTTGGGGAACCCGCGGCGGGTTTCCCACAGCGATGAGATCCAGTGCCTTCTCCAAGCTCGCCGGCGCAGCCAGGGCCAGTTTGTCATGCAGAGAACCGCCCGTGTCGGTGGGCAAAATGGCCAGGCGATCCATGAGCAGGATGTCCCCCGTGTCCAAACCCTCGTCCATGAACATGATGGTCACGCCCGTTTCAGCATCGCCCTCACGCAGGGCTGCCTGGATGGGCGAAGCACCCCGATAACGCGGCAGTAGGGAGGCGTGAATGTTCAGGCAGCCCTGGGGCGGCACCTCCAGCACCGCCCGAGACAGGATCTGCCCATAGGCGACCACCACGGCGATGTCAGCCTGGAAGGCCTGCAACTCCGCGACGGCATGGCGGATCTTCTGGGGTTGGATCACCGGCAGCCCGGCGGCTAAAGCACGCACTTTGACCTGAGGCGGCGTCAGCACGAGCTTCCTGCCCACCGGTTTGTCAGGCTGTGTGACCACGCCCACGACTTCATGCTTCGGGGTCTGAAGCAGCCACTCCAGGGTGGGCAGGCCGATTTCGCCCGTGCCGATGAAAAGAACGCGCATGTCGGCTTAGACCTTCATTTTCTCAATGTCACGCCAGGCTTCCAGAGTCATGACGCTGCCGAGAATGTCGTAGAGCACCTTTGCCGGAGGCTGGCTGGCATCGATGTCCACGATGCGATCGCCACTGTAATAGTCGAGGATCGGCTTGGTCTCCGCTTCATAGGTGGCGAAGCGCTGCTGAATGACCGTTTCATTGGCATCATCGAATCGATTGTCCTTCAGCGCCCGTTTGCGTAGGCGGCGCGCCAGCTCCGTGCGGTCCGGGCAGGAAAGATGAAACACCTTCAGCACGTCGATGTCGTTCTCCATGTATTTGGCCTGCTCGACATTGCGCGGGATGCCATCGAGCACCAGGAAATCGATCTCTGGCTTGAACATGTGCCCATCGACCCGCTGCTTGATGTTTGCCCGCCAGAGCTGCACGGTCACATCGTCCGGCACCAGCTCGCCACGGCTGGAGTATTCCACAAACTTCTGCCCCAGCGCCGTGCGCGTGTCGAGCGAGCGGAACACATCCCCGCAGGCGAGGTGATGAAAGCGTGGGATCGAACCCAGCACCTTTCCTTGGGTCCCTTTGCCGCTGCCAGGAGCGCCAAGAATGAGAAGGGTGCGAAAACGTGGGGAAGCAGACATGACAAGGAAAAGGCTAGCACGTCACGGGAGTGTCACAAGCTGCGCACTGCGATGTTGTGCAAATATCCTGCGTGCGGCCTGAGTCGCGGCCTCAGGCCTTTGGAAAAAACTCCGCCAGCGCGCTCTTCACCGTCGCCAGACTCAGGGTTTTCAAATCCCCACCTTCCGCTCGAACCACCCGCACAGTCGGCTGCGGCGGCGCCCAGAGATCGGGATCGGTCGGCCCAAAGAGCAGCAGACAAGGCACCCCACAGGCCGAGGCGAGATGTGAAATGCCGCTGTCATGTCCCAGGAACAGTTCACAGGTCCCCAGTCGATCCGCCAGCTCTGGCAGCGGCAGCGCGTGCCAGAGTTCAAACTCACGGCGGAGTGCAGTCAAATCCACTCCGCGCGCCACTTCCGCCTCGCCCGTGATGAACAGGATCTGCACCTCCGGTTGGTCTTGCTGAAGTTGCACCGCCAGCGCCCGCCAATGCTCGACCGGCCAGTTCTTGGTCTCCGAACCACTGCCCAGATGAATCGCCACGCGGCGCAAGCCCTCGCCTTCACGCCGACTCGGAAACAGCGGCCGCCGCCAATCGCTGTCTTCGATCCACATCGCCAGCTTCTCCAGAGACCGGGCCAGTTGCAGAGACGCATGCCCCTTCCCAGGCAGCACCGAGTGCGGACACTCGATCAAGGTCTTCACCCCGATGCGCTCCAGGTTCGCCTTCAAAATGCCATCGGGGTCATAGAGGTAACTGATGACCATCTTGAACCCGCAGAGATACTCGATCAGCGCCGGGTCGATCGTCGCTCCTTTGGCGAACAACAAGGCCATGGACCGATGTTCCAGACTGCGCGTCGTCTCGGCCAGACCTGCCTTCACCGCCAGCTCGATGATGCCCGGATACCCCAGCACCTCCACCTCACAGGTCGGCAGCGTTTCGCGCAGCAATCGCAGCGCGGGCAGCGTCATGATGAAGTCCCCGATGGCCCCGCCACGGATGACCAACACACGTGGGCGACTCGGGCTGGACTCCATGGGATCAATACGTCGTCACCGCCAGCACCAGCAGCAGCGCCCCGTAGGCGATGCCCGACCAGACGGCCAGATTCCAGCGGCTCGGTTTCGCCAGCAGCCACGTGATGCCATCGCGCATGAGGTAGGGCATGCCGACAAAAAACATGCCCGCGATGATCCAAGCATAAGCCAGGATCGGCAGCAGCAGACGAGTCACGGGGGGCTGTAAAAAAGCCGCTGCCAGCACCGGTCCCGCTACCAGCAGCATCAGCGAGCCCAGGGCACGCACCGCGAGAAATTCCTTCACATAAATGAGCACCAGGACAAAGCCCAGGGGCACCGCTGTGAGAAACCACTTCCGCAAAAAGAAGAACTCCCCCATGTCCATGTTTGCGAGGCACATCATGCCCCAGATGAAATCAATCGTGAGGAGAATGGCCCCCCAGCGGTAGCTGCGCGGGAAGGCCTTTAAAAACGCCTGCACCTCTTTTGACTTCCGCAGCGCCCAGAGATGGGAGCCCAGCAGGGCCAGCCCCAGAGCGATTCCCGTAGCCTTCAGCGGCAGGCCGCCCGTCGGTTCCAGGTGATAGAGGTAGTCGTGGAGTTCTTTGAACATGTCAGGGCCGCCACGGTGAAGAGTCCCGCCGCTGAATCAATCACTACATTCAGGGACTCCACCGCACCTTGTTATCGGCGACTGAAGACCAGTCGATAGATGAACAGCAGCACCAGCGAGCCCAAAATAGCGATGCCGAGGCCGCGCATGTCGAACTGCTGAACCGTGCCCCAGCCGAGTTGCGTGCCGATCCAGCCACCCACGGACGCGCCGATGATGCCCAAAATGATCGTCACCAGACAGCCGCCAGGATCTTTGCCCGGCATCAAAAATTTGGCAATGCCACCTGCGAGGAGGCCGAGGAGAACCCAAGAGAAAAAGCCCATGATAGAGAGAAGGTAAGAGGGTGAACAAAACCAAGACCAGGAGGCGAGGAGTTTTTACACCCCCTGGCCTTGTTTTCACAAGGAAAGATTACTTCGTCACGTTCTCCACGGCATCGCGAACGCCTTCCGCAGGACGCGCGTCCATGGCGTCATCGATTTTATCGCCGATCTTGGCGGCAGGACCTTTCTTTTCACAGCTGACAGAGGCGAGGCCAAGAACGGAAGCGGTGAAGACGAGAGCGAAAAGACGGATGAGTTTCATAAGATGGATCGTGTTGAGTTGGTTGACGTGTGCTGTGAGCACACCGCTACCTTAGTGCAGTGGTCGTGCCATCCGTCGGAAAAGCCCCTCAAGAGCCCGTTTCCCCAGGTGAGCCTCCCTCGGCCCTCCTGAACCCCGCCCGCTGTTCCTCGACATTCTGCACGCCCCCCGAGGTCCCCAGCGGGCAAATTGCACAGCGCGCAGCTCTCCCAACGTCGATTGAACTTTCCTGTTTTGCTCAGCATGCTTTGCAGGCCATTGTCTAGGTCGGTCTGGCTCAGCTCACCTCACCGGGCGGGCCCTGGGTATCGTAGGCCCTCTCATCGACATTTCGTTGATAAAAACCAGGACTGAGCCGCCGGGATGGATGCGCACGACGTTGGGTTTGAATGCCCACGAGGAACCTAACGAGGGCTCTTCAATCCAAGAATTCACAGGGTTCATGCAATGGCATCCTCCCCCTTTAGTTCAGTTTCGCCAACTCGGCTCGGAGATAG
>JAIXVB010000140.1 GCA_027483245.1 Verrucomicrobiaceae bacterium
CTTCGCTCGCCGTTAGTGCGATCTCCAATGGAACTCGCGACGCCAACCGAATCATCGCACGACAGCAACAAACGGTGATCAATGAAGCGCTGATCACGTGGGTCATGTCCCAGATGCGAGTGGGTGAAACCGCCCAAGTTCAGAGCATCAGCGCGATCCGCGCGATTTATAACTCCGTGCCAACCACGAAAGCTCGATTCAATCTCCTGGTGCCGAATCCGCTTTCGACGAACCTGAATGCACGAGCGGGCTACTTGGATGAGACCACTGCCGCTCACTTTTTAGAATACACGACCAACTCAGATCGCCTGCAAAGCGCTGCTTTGGACAATGCCAAACAGTATCTCACGCTGCCGAACTGGCAGGATGGAGACGCCCCCCGAGTCGAACTGGTCAACGAATGACCCAACGTTTGAAAGCAAGCTCATGAACTTTACAAACCGCCCTGAATCATCCCGCTCTCGCCGCACTTGGTGGAGCGGTTTTTCCATGGTGGAGATGATGGCCTGTGTCTCGATCATCGCCGTGATTTCCTTTTTGGCCATCCCATCCATCACGCGGATGAGAACCGACAGTGAGCGGAACCTCGCCATCGCCCGTGCGGAATCTCTGAACCTGGCGCAATCGACGATGATCCAGGTTCGTGGTCGCACTCAGGCCTCCATTGACTGGGCCGCTGCGACCACTGCCGCAGCCAAGTATGCGCTGCTGCGAGATTACCTCGCCTATGCCGAGAGCACACTCACGCTCTACATGCCCGCCAGTTACAGCATCACATTCGAGCCCAACATCACGGACATGAAGAAGGCCGTGCTGACCGGACCGAACGGCAAGATCGAGTATTGATTTCATGCCATGATCCCCTCTCGGAAACTTTCGAACTCCTGCCTCATCTGCGGTCCTTCCCGCAGGTTCATGGCTGGATTTTCGATGTCTGAGATGGTCATCACGATCTCCATTCTGGGGATCCTCGCCACGGTTGCGATCATCAGCATGAATGGCGCTTTTCAGGCCAGTAAAGAAGCTCTGGCCGTGGAGAAAATGGAAATGCTGAACGCCGGCATCATCCGCACAACGAACTCCGTTGGGGAGCCCGCCTTTCCTGCACGCAAGGAATCAGGCGAAGATGAACAGGTCGTCCTCATGGCCATGCGACATCGCCGCACGGATGAGGACCGCGCTTATCCTGGCTCACCCTTTGTCAATCCAAGGCTCGAAATGAAGACCTCCAACAGCGATGCGGATTTCCGCCTGCGCTGGACGGGCCTTCGTTATGAGCTGCTCAGACCCGGCGATACAGGCGTCGGGTTGAAGGTCGTGTTCGACGGATCTGACATTGGCAAGAATCCGCCGACGATTGATCCGAGCAACGTCTTTGGGAAATAAGCGCCTTCACCTTTCACGCACCGCAGTCATGTCCGCCACTCTGCAAACCAAGCCCCCGCTTGCTTCTGAATCCTTCAGTGAAGCAAGCAATCCGATTCCCTCGACAATCGATGCCAAGCAGACTGCGATTCTTTCGATCGAAGGCACCGCGCTGCAGCACAATCTTTTGCCCATCACCCTGCTGCGAGAGAGCTGCTCACCGGAGGCTGAAAAGCTCGTTCGTAAACTGGGCCGCGTGCCCTACGTGGCGGATCCGTGGCTACCCGTCACCATGGTGGGTCCCCTGCTGGTCATGGCGCATCACAATCCCCGTGCCGGGGACACCTGGGGTGTGCCCCCCTTTCTGACGATCCGCATTCTGATCACGGCGGATCAATACAACAAAACGCGCAAAGACCTCGTCGCTCGTTTTGGTCAGATGCCGATCGCCCAACAAAATGCGTTGGAAAATGTTCAGGCCCCGCGCTTCTCCGATCTGGGTTTGGAAGGCACCTTCGAGTGGCTCTTGGAGCACTACCCGTATGATCAAACGGAGATCACCAAACTCCGGGGCTTTTACGAGACTCAAAAGGAGAAGCACCCGACGCTCAACGTCAGTCACTTCAACATCATCCAGCGCAACCTCGGACCAGCGCTGCAAAACATGGTGAGTGGTGGTCGCGCGTTGTGTTTCGCCGCAGGTGAAGCTCAGCGGCAGACCTTCTTTCCCCTGCCCCTGCTGGAGCGCCACACGGTCTATCCGCTCTACATCGGGAAGAACGCCATCTTCCTGCTCAGTGAACACAGTGATTGTTATTCCTTTGAGGATGAATGGCTCTCGATGGGCAATCCGGCGGTCAAGATCATCCCCGTGTTGGCAGACCCTGCCGCCATTCGAGATGCCATCAACCGTGCCGGGGCCACCTTTGACCCCAGTGGGGTGGCGAAGATGGACAAGAGCACCCTCACGGCCTCTGCCAGCGGCAATGAGAGCGTGGTGGACATCATGCCGGAAGACATGGCGCGGATCAATCCCGCCAACCCCAATCACACCGCTGAAGAGCTGGTGCAGTGGGCCCTCTTCACCGCCATCCGCTGTCGTGCCTCAGATCTTCATCTCGAGAAGTTTTACAACCTCGCCCGTTTCCGTGCCCGCATGGATGGAAACATGAAGACCATCCTCACGGCTCCTGAGACCCAGTTGAATCGCTTTGTCGCGCTGTTGAAAAACTATGCCGGGATGAATCAAAACCGGCAGGAGTGTCAAGACGGTCGCTTCGCCCTCAGTGTCGGTCGGCGTCGTGTCGATGTCCGTGTCGCTGCGGTGCCCACACGACGCGAGTTTCAAAAAGTCGTCATGCGTTTCCTCGACAAGCAGGATGGCGTGAAGCGTCTTTCCGACTTCAATCTCGGTCAGCGTCAGATCGACATCCTGACCCGCACCATGCAGCGCGATCAGGGGCTGGTGCTCGTCACCGGGCCCACCGGTTCGGGTAAAACGACGACCCTCTACGCGCTGCTCAACAGCGTGAATGATGAAGGCGTGAACATTCAAACGATTGAAGACCCCATCGAATACGAAGTGGAGGGCATCAATCAGACGCAGACCAATCCCCATGCGGGACTCGACTTTGCCAACGGTCTGCGCGCCCTGCTTCGAGCTGACCCTGACATCATCCTCATCGGTGAGTCACGTGACTCAGAGACAGCCAACGCAGCCGTGAATGCCGCGCTCACAGGGCATCTCGTGCTGACCACCCTGCATGCCAATGACTCCCTCCGTGCCGTGTCACGACTCATGAGCATGGGTGTGGAGAAATATTTGTTAGCCGACTCCTTGGCCCTGAGTCAGGCGCAGCGACTCGTGCGCCGACTCTGCACCTATTGCAAACGGCCCATGCAGGTGCCGCAAGACATCCAGGACATGATGGCAAAGCAAGCCGTCATCTCCCAACCCCTCACCCAACCGATCTACAGCCCTGTCGGTTGTGCCGAGTGCCACGGCACCGGCTATGCAGGCCGAGTCGCTCTCATGGAGCTGTGTGAGATCAGCACGGAGCTGCGCGACTTGATCGAAGAAGCCGCGCCGATGTCTGCCATGCGTGCCTGTGCCTTCAAGCACGGATTCTTTTCCCTCTATCAAGAAGGCCTCATGCAGGTCATCGCCGGTCACACCAGTCTCGATGAGATCAAATGCCTGGCCTATACCGCCGCTTCCTAACTCCAACGCCAACTGACTCCCGCCATGTTTGCTTCCATTCCAACCTCCCAATCTCGATCCACGGGGCGCATCCTCGTCGTCGATGATGAGCCCCAGGTCCTCGCTGTGGCGAAGGCCATTCTCGAATCCTATAGCTTTGAAGTGCACATCACCGACTGCGGTGAAAAGGCTCTGCACCTGCTCTCCAGCAACACGCCGAATCATGAGCGTTACGCGCTCGTGCTGCTGGACTTGACCATGCCTGGCGGCAAGTCGGGCTTTGAAGTCATGGAGGACATCCAGCGCATGGATCCTGAGATGCCTGTCATCGCGTGCAGTGGTTACTTTCAGGAAGATGCCCGGGATCTCTGCCAAGCCATCGGCTTCACCGATGTTTTGCAAAAGCCCTACAGCCTGGAACATCTCGTCGCCACCGTGCGCCGCGCCATTGCTCGAGACAAAGCTGCTCACGCCCACGACGCATGAAACCGCGTCTCTCCATCGCCAGCCGATTCATGATCTTCGGCGTCACCGCCGTGCTCATCGGGGCCTGGGTGACAGCCGCCGCTTTTCTCTGGCAGGAGTTTCTCATTCTGCGCGTCGCACAGCGCTCTTACATCAGCTCGATCGTTCAGGCTGCGCAGACCGAACTGCGCGCACAGGCTTTGTCCCCAGAGACCTTGGCGGGATCGACCAATCTCACCACCGAGTCCATCGTTCACCTGAAGATGCGTCTGCAGATTGTCGATGTCCCCGCGATGATCCAGGAGCTGGGATTGCGGGTCGAGATCGCCGGTCCGACAGGCGCGAGCAGCAGCGCCGCGATCCACACATCACCCTTCATCATCATCCACGACACCGCCGATCACTGGCAGCCGCCGGAGCCGGATCAGGCCAAGTTGCGCGAGGTCATCTACCGCGTGATGGGCGGCTCTTCCGTCGTCATCAGCGACACTCCACTGTCTTTAAAAACCGACATCCTGGGCGAAGGCGAATGGCTTTTGGCCGGAGCACCGCTTCAGGATGTCAATGGCCGCATTGCCGGGGCACTCATCGCACGTCAGCCTCAGGTGCACATGCGACATCTGCTCTGCATGCCACGACTCATGGTGCCGATCCTCGGCGGTGCGATTGGATTGCTCCCCGCCATCTTGGGGTTCTTTTGGTTAGGCCGCAGCATCTCCAAGAAAACCGGAGACCTGCTCGCCGCCTTCCAATCCCTGCGCACAGGCAATCTCACCACGCGTCTGCCCGCACGTGGGTTTGATGACCTAGACGCTCTGCAAAGTGCCTTCAATGAAGCGCTTGTCGGATTCCAACAGGAGGATGCACGCCGCCAGCAGATGCTGCTCGAGTTTCAACAAGCGCGCAAACAAGCGGAAGTGGCCACGGCCGCCAAGGGTGACTTTTTAGCCAACATGAGTCATGAGATTCGCACGCCCATGAATGGCATCATCGGCACCACGTCCTTGCTCATTGAAATGGGCTTGGACAATGAGCAAGAAGAGCTCGTGCGCATGATCCGCAGCAGTGGTGAATCTCTCCTGCACCTGATCAATGACATCCTGGACTTCTCCAAGATCGAGTCGGCAAAACTAGAGATCGAGGATGTGCCGGTGGACATGGAAAAGCTGCTGGCCGAGGTGGCGGATGTCTTCTCTTACCGAGCCGCGGAAAAGAAGATCGAGATGAACTTCCACATGGACCCTGCGCTGCCACGGTTCTTCCGCGGTGACTTTCAGCGCGTGAAACAAGTGCTCGTAAACTTGGTCGGCAATGCCATCAAATTCACCGAGAAAGGCGAGATCCTCATCCTGGCCAGACAGGTGAATCGCAGCAGCAAAGAAGGCGACATGCCGCATCTACACTTCTCCGTGCGCGACACCGGCATCGGCATCGCGGCGGACAAGATCGGCAGCTTGTTTCAGGCCTTCACTCAGGCAGATGCCACGACCACGCGCAAATACGGTGGCACGGGACTCGGGCTCGCCATTTGTCGCAAGCTGTGCCGCCTCATGGGCGGTGAGATCAGCGTCATCAGTGAAGAAGGCCGCGGCTCTGACTTCTTCTTTGAACTGCCTCTGCGCATCGCTCAAGACGACGCAGGTCGTGAAGAGGAACTCAGCTGGCTGGACACGATCAAAGGTCGTCGTCTCGTCTATCACAGCCCCCACACCACCACGCAGCAGATCTTGCAGCAGACCCTCCAGCAGTGGGGTGCCAGCGCCATCCCCATGCCGCGTCTGCCTGCGGAACTGCACACGCTCAGTCAGGATTTGGAAGAGGCCGCCATCTTCATCTTGGATGCCCGCGACCACACACCTGAATCGGCCGCCCCGATCCTGCAAGCCGCCGCCATGCAGGGCACCGGCATCGTTTTGCTCCTGCCTCTCACCCTGTGGAAACTGCGCGATCAGTTCTCGCCTCCCGGTTACACACGTTTTGTTAAACTTGGCAAACCGCCCAAGCGTCGGGAGCTGTTGCGTTCACTGGCGGATCTGATCAAAATGCCACGCATCACCTCCAGCGCGCCTCCTGCTCCCGTGATGAATTTTGACCTGCCACGCCCGCCGACAGATCGCCTCCTGCAACCATCCCCTTGCATGATGCCCGTGCCGCAGTCCAGTCTGCCCCAGGCTCCTGTGCAGTCTGCCCCCAGCCCAGCTCCCGTCCAGACGAGACCCAGCCCCCACCCCGTTTGGCTTCAGCCCATGCCATCTGCTCCACCCACACCACCAGCGCTCACGCCGACCTTTGAGTCACCGATCCGCGCCTTTGGGGAGCCGCCGCCCCTGTCGCAGAGTCGCGCAGCCGATGGCATGCACGACGCCCACATCAGCCAGGGAACGAATCGAGCCATCGCCGCAGCAGCGAATGCGAATGGCGACAGCTTCGCCAAACAACATCCCGCACGCATCCTATTGGTCGAAGATCAGCCCTTGAATCAAAAGATCGCCACCATGCTGCTCCAGCGTCTCGGTTATGAAGGCGTGGACATCGCCAATCATGGCGAAGAAGCCATCGGTCTGGTGAGTCAGGGCAATTACGACATTGTCTTCATGGATCTTCAAATGCCAGTCATGGGGGGCATCGACGCCGCACGTGGCATTCGTGGAAACTTCCATCTGAAGAACCAGCCCGCCATCATCGCCATGACCGGACACGCGCTCACGGGCGTGCGTGAGGAGTGCAAAGAAGTCGGCATGAACGCCTTCCTCACCAAACCCGTCAGCTTGGATGATTTCCGCCGCACCATTCCCCCTTGCTTGGAAAAGGAAGCGGCGATGCGGCCGATGGTGTTGTGAACGTGAGCGGAGCCTGCGGCCATTGGTCACTGAACATGACCAGCAATACCACCTGCCGTGAGCGCGTCTTGATGGAGCCCCTCCATGGGCTTGCCAAACCATGATTCGCTCCCTCCTTCTCACCGCACTCCTCAGCCTTAGCCTTCAGGCTGCCGAACCTTTTCTGGAAAAAGTGGATGTCTTCCAAGGGGGCCAAGGCGCTTCCCTGTATCGCATTCCCGGCATCGTCGTCACCGCCAAAGGCACCGTACTGGCCTACTGCGAGGCACGCCTCAACGACAGCAAAGACTGGGGCGAGATCGAGGTGCACCTACGCCGCAGCCTGGATGGTGGCAAGACCTGGGAATCACCGCGCCACATCGCCCATCACGGCCCGCGTGCGGAAGGAAACCCGCGCAAAAAGGAAGGCGGTCAGAGCGAGCAGACCGTGAACAACCCCGTCGCCATCGTCGATCAAAAGGGCACCCTGCACTTCCTGTATTGCCTGAACTATGCACGCTGCTTTTACATGAGCAGCACCGATGACGGTCTCACCTTCACCGCTCCGCGCGAGATCACCGCTGCCTTTGAGGGCTTCAAACCTCGCTGTCCCTGGAACGTTCTCGCCACTGGTCCCGGTCATGGCGTGCAGATGAAAAGCGGACGACTCATCGTTCCCGTCTGGCTCGCTTACGGTCCCAAGCCCGGCGATCATGCCCCCTCCATGGCCGGCACGATCTACAGCGACGATCATGGCCAGACCTGGAAGGCAGGCGACATCGCCGTGCCCAATGAGGGTGACTTTGCCAACCCCAACGAAACCACCCTCGCCCTCCTCTCCGATGGCCGCGTCATGCTGAATACCCGCAGCGTCTCTCAGGCCAGTCGCCGCCTCATCACCACCAGTGCCGATGGTGCCACCGGCTGGACTTCTCCGAGATTCGATGCCGCTTTGTGGGAACCCATCTGCATGGGCAGCCTCACCGCCCTGCCGCAAAAACCCGGCACCCTCCTCTTCGCCAATCCGCACACCCTCAAACTCGACCCCACCGGTCAAGCCGTCCCCGGAGGTCGTGGGCCGCGCGAAAATCTCTCCATCAAACTCAGCCGCGATGACGGCCAGACCTGGCCCCTGAACAAGACCCTGGAATCCGGCAAAAGCGCCTATTCAGACCTCACCACCCTGCCCGACGGCACCCTTCTCTGCCTCTACGAACGCGACACCCGCCTCACCCTCGCTCGCTTCAACGAAGCCTGGATCGAGGCCCCGTGATGCGTTGGGAGCCCTTCAGGGAAGATCGACGAACAAGAGACCCGATGCCCCCAGGTAGGTCGCCCCTTCAGCGGGTCGGCGATTCCATCTCCAAGGGCGTTGCCCTGGGCTACGATAGCGTGCCCCTTCGGGGCGGAAGAGGGCAGGTCTCCGGGGGTGATTCACCGCAGAATCCGCGCCTCCACCGACAGAGCACGCACCAGGATGAAACGGAGTGCCAAAGGCACACGCGATCGTAACCCTGGGAAGGCCAACGCCCTGGAAACCGCGAGTGGAACCGCCAAAAAGGCCGGTGGAGGTGCTAAAACCCCTCTGGGTTTTCCAAAAACCGGTCGCCTTTTTTCCAAAACCGGTCGCCTTTTTTCCAAAACCGGTCGCCCTTTTTCCAAGACCGGTCGCCTTTTTTCCAAAACCGGTCGCCCTTTTTCCAAAGCCGGTTGCCCTTTTTCCAAGACCGGTCGCCCTTTTTCCAAAACCGGTTGCCCTTTTTCCAAGACCGGTCGCCCTTTTTCCAAAACCGGTCGCCCTTTTTCCAAAACCGGTCGCCTGCCTGAGGTCACCGCATGCCTTTCTAACAGGACATTGTGCCCGCCGAGAGCCGTTGTTTGAGGTTCGATCGGCTTTCTGGCCCCATTCCTCTTTCTTCCCTAAATCGGCGGTTTCTGGGTAATCTGTGGATGATGCCGTCTTTATTGGCGGACGTGAGAGCCCTCTGCGCAGGAGTTTCGAGGACGAGTTCGAGCAGGAGGACGAGTAGGAGGACGAGTAGGATTCCGCACTCCGCACTCCGCACTTCCGTGACCAGAGCGTCACACGAATCTTGAACTCACCTCTTCGAATCTGAGCGATGGCGTTTTCCTGCCTGCTTTTCCTTTGCCTGTCACGTATCCAACTTTAGACTCCACGCCTGATGAAACTGCCCCGTCTCCTGGTCTTCCTGCTGCTCTGCCTGCGCCCTCTCTCAGGCCAAGAAAGCGCGACGGCATCGCCACCAAGTCAGGCTGTCATTGTGAAGCTGCAAGAGGCACAGGAGCTGCAACAAAAGCAAAAATACACGGATGCGCTGAGCAAGTTGGACGAAATCGAGGAACTGGACCCGAACCTGCCCGACATCCACAACATGCGCGGCGCCATTTACCTGACGCCCCAGTTGCGTGACTTCGAAAAAGCGGCGGCATTTTTCGACAAGGCTGAGGCGCTGCGCCCGGGAGAGCTGGCTCCGAAGTTCAACAAGGCGGAGTTGCTCTTTGTGAAACACGACTATGCAGCCTCTCAAGTGGCCTTCGACAAACTGCTGACAGAGTTCCCGAAACTGCCGCTTCAGGTGCGTCACTTGGTGCTCTTCAAGCGGCTGGTCTGTGAGGCGAAGCAGGACCAGATCGAAGCGGCCGAAAAGACGCTGAAGGAAAACTTCACCTTCATGGATGACACGCCCGCTTATTACTTTGGCAAGGCGTCGATTGCCTTTCAAAAGAAGGATGAAGCGCAGGCGAAGGATTGGCTGAATCGCGCCAATGGCATTTTCAAACCGGCAGAAAGCTCGGC
>JAIXVB010000257.1 GCA_027483245.1 Verrucomicrobiaceae bacterium
TCCCACTCGAGGATGTTTGGCACGGTGCCCGGCACCACACGCAGCGCAAAGTCCAGTGTGTTGTCCGTGTCCACTCCACCAGAAATGTCACCGGGTTCACGACCGATGGTGAGTTGAATGATTGGGCTGGTGATCGTCGTGCCAGAACCGCTGGGTTGAACCCCATTGTTGTCATTGTCGATGGCAGTGTCTCCAGCCACCTGCGGTCCTGAGGAATAAGGAGTCGCCACTGGAGGGGAAGCGATGCGGACGTAGTAGCCACCGGGAGCAAGACCCGTGAAACTGTAGTTGCCACTGGCGTTGGTGGTCGTAGTTCCCTGTGTTGTATCATCGGCATCTCCAATGGTCAGATTGCTAGATCTGAAGAGCTGAAGAGACACGCCTGAGATACCCGGTTCACCCGCATCACGAAT
Source organism: Verrucomicrobiaceae bacterium (assembly GCA_027483245.1). GTDB lineage: Bacteria > Verrucomicrobiota > Verrucomicrobiia > Verrucomicrobiales > Verrucomicrobiaceae > Prosthecobacter. The sequence goes on from JAIXVB010000257.1 coordinate 414, forward strand.
GCCGTTTTGATTCAGGTCATTCCAGACCAGATCACCCAAATTCAGACCTTGAATGGTGATCGTGTAAGCGCGTGTGCCAGTGCAACCATTCGCATCCGTGGAGCGGATGGTGAAATTCGAGGTGCCGACGGTCGTTGCTGAGCCGCTGATGCCACCCGCTGCAGTCAGGGCTAAGCCAGAAGGCAGCGAGCCCGATTCGAGCGTGTAGGTGTAAGGAGCCACGCCTTCACTCGTGCTCAGTGTCTGAGAATAGAGCGTGCCACGGTAACCCGCAGGCAGAGCCGTGGAACTCAGAAGCAGGGTCGGACAGACCGTGGTGAGACTCATCGTGCGGGTGCCAGCACAGCCGCAGGCATCACGAACTTCGACCGTAAAGCTGGTGGCGGAAGCTCCCGCAGGCACACCCGAGATCACACCGCCGGGAGAAAGCGAAAGACCGGGAGGCAGGCTGCCTGTCTTCAACTGCCAAGTGTAAGGAGCGACCCCTTGAGTGGCTTCCAACATCTCATTGTAATTGCGCCCTGAGGTGCCATTCGGCAGCGTTGTCGTGGTGACATTGATCACCGGACAAACAATGTTTAAAACATACGTGCGATCTCCAATGCAACCGAGACGATCTGTGGCTTGAACCGTGAAAGCATGCGTACCGCCCGAACAAACCGGAACACCGGTAATCTGAGCACTGTTGCTGTAGGTCGGATTGACCTGATCGAGTTGCAGACTGCTGATGGTCGCAAAGGTTCGGCCAAGTCCGAGCACGGTGGAGTTCAAAAGCGCGCTGCCTTTGAACCGCAAGCCGATCGGGCCAGCCGCCACCGTAGCGCCAGTGGTGAAGCGCAGATTGACAGTGCCCGTGGTGACTCCCGTTCCCAGCAAACCAACCAAGTTAATCAGGGTTCCGGAACTCTGTGAGGCCACTGGATTGCCCGCTCCATCCAACAGTTCCAGCGTAAACGAAGGCGTGATGCCCAGACCTGATTCCAGCAGACCATTGCTACCGTTGACGAAGAAACTGACGTTGTAGGTCTTGTTGGGTTCAAGGGCCAAAACTTGACCAGTTCGATCAAAGGTTGCGGTGGCTTCCCATGAGGACGTGATCGCCGTGCCAACCCCAAGAGCCCCCAGCAAGGTGGAGCTGTTGTTACTCATGCGGAAATACAATGCCGTGCCATCCAACTCCGTGCGCGCGCCAGTCTCCAGCAAGCCCAATCCCAGCAGGCCGATGCTCGCACCGCCGTTGGCTTTCAGCGACCACAAGCCCACATCGGTCGGCCCTGCCGTGCCACCCATGGATAAATTCGAGATGCCGCCATTCGGCGGATCCACCGTCACTGCTCCAGCAGGCGAAAAGAGATCCGTGTAGTTGGTCGATGGGCCGACCATGTTCAGCGCATTTGCGGTCAGTGACAGACCACCAGGCAAACTGCCTGAAGTGACAGACCAGATATAACCCGGAGTTCCGCCACTGCCCGTGAGGGTCTGAATGTATGGGGCATTCAACGTGCCATCGACCAAGGCTGTGGGAGAGACCGTGATGACGGGGCAATCAATGCTGAGACTGAAGCTGCGTGTGCCCACACAACCGCTGGCATCGGCCGCACGTGCCGTGAAGTTATACGTGCCCACCTGAGTCGGCGTGCCACTCACAGATCCAGTTGAGGATAAGGTGATGCCTGCGGGCAGGCTGCCACTGTTGACCGTCCAAGTATAAGATGGGGTCCCCCCTGAAGCTGTGAGGCTTTGAGAATAAGCAGCGGTCACGGTGCCTGCCGGCAATGTGATGGGCGTGATGACCACTGTGGGGCAAAGAACTGTCAGCGTGTAAGCGCGTGTGTTGGTGCAGCTTCGCGCATCGGTGACCCGCACGGTGAAGCTGTAGTTTCCAGGAACAGCAGTCGGTGTGCCACTCAGCACACCTGCTGTGCTCAAACTCAACCCTGTCGGCAGTGAGCCTGCGCTCAACGTCCAGGTGTAAGGCGTGTTGCCACTGCTAGCCGTCAACGTTTGAGAATAGGGTGAGTTTTGAGTGGCACTCGAGAGGTTCGCAGGAGCCATCGCGATGACCGGACACGTGACCGTGATTGAGTAAGCCGCGGTTCCATCACAACCGGTGTTGTCACGAGCACGCACGGTGAAGTTGTAGGTTCCAGGGATGGCGCTTGGCGTGCCACTGATCATGCCTGCACTGCTTATATTCATGCCTGTTGGCAGGGCACCACTGATGATCGAGAACGTGTAAGGTGCATTGCCTCCCGCTGCCGAGATGGTTTGGGGGGTGTAAACAGCGAACTGTTGAGCATTCGACAACGTGCCTGGAGTCAGGGTGATCGGTGGGCACTGCACGGTCAGCGAGTAGGCGCGGGTCGCCGTGCAATTGTTTGCATCGCGTGCCTGAACCGTGAAGCTGTAGCTGTTGGGGGAGCTGCCAGGCGTGCCACTGAGGACACCCGCCGTGCTCAGCGTCATCCCCACAGGCAAGCTGCCAGAAAAGACGGTCCACGTGTAAGGCCCTGTACCACCGCCTGCGGTCAGCGTCTGCGCTGTGTAAGCGGCATACTGCGTGGATGCAAGGAGCGAACTCGGGGAGATCGCAATCGCAGGGCAAGAGATGACCAAGGAGTAAGCTCGCACGCCTGGGCTTCCGTTGCTGTCCGAGGCACGCGCCACGAAATTGTAGGTCGCAGGGACCGCCGTTGGAATGCCCCCCA
>JAIXVB010000294.1 GCA_027483245.1 Verrucomicrobiaceae bacterium
GCGGCGCGTGTGGGGATGCGGAAGGTGTTCGGAGAGGTGAGTGTGAAGGGCTGAGTGAACGGTGGAACTTCGCTTCCAAGGGCTTCGAACTGGAGCGGCGCGGTGGGGGCGGTGAGACCGAGGTAACGATGCAGATTCCCGGGAGTGTAGAGGGAGCCTTTGACATCCAAGAGCAGATCGAACCCGGTGGGGTAGCTGGTATCTGCGAGGCTCAGGGCTTGAGGAATCTTCAACCACGAGAGGGGGGCCGAGGCGTTGAGGTGATTGTTTGAGTCGAGAGTCAGGATACCCTGCGCTGAGCCTGTTCCTTTGTAGAGCATGCTGTGCAGTAACACCTGTCTCGGGGAGGCGAGCTTGTTCGCAGCGGTGAGGGTTTGACCATCGGGCAGACGTCCCGTGAAAGTGACGCTGCCAGTGCTGCTGACATTCATGCTGAAGTAACCGTGCCCGTCCAGTGGGTTAGGCCCACCCATGAATGCTGGGCTGAGACTGCCGTTGTAGATCCCAGCGAGGGCATCAGGGGTCGCTGCGGGGGTGCGGCTCACTTTGAAGGTCGAGTCCGAGTGTGGGGCCGTAAAGTGAGACTGACGGATGCTGTGTAGGCCTGGTTGGGTGAGGAACACTCGGCGGGTGAGAGGATCGAAGACAAGGCCTCCAGGCAGGTCAGTTGGAGTCTCCGCAAGGGAAGCGAAAAGCTGAACGGCGGCCCCTGCGGGATTGATCTGCCAGAGCCCAGCATCGGTGACGTAGAGGGTGCCGCGTCCATCGGAGGTGATGCCGAGCGGGCGGTTCAAGCGGGCGTTGATGCCGATGCCGGGTGCCTTTCCGATGACATCGGGACTGCCTGTGTAGGTGCTGACGGTTCCTGTGAGGGTGACACGACGAATGACGCCGTTTTCGGTATCCGCGACGAACAAGGCCTTGTGAACTGGATCGTAGGTGATGCCGCTTGGGGCATGAAACTGGGCAGCCGTGCCCGCGCCCTCTTTGTGGCCAGGGATGCCGGCCTTGCCTGCGAGGGTGGTGACTTTGCCGGTGAGATCGATTTTTCTCACCACATGGCTTTCGCGGTCGGTGATGTAGAGATTGCCAGCAGGGTCTGAGCAGAGACCACTGGGAGCGCGGAAACGGGCATTGCTACCGACTCCATCGGCATGGCCCATCATTCCAGGCTGACCGGCAAGGGTGATGACCTGACCCTGAATGTCCATGCGGCGGATGGTGGCATTGCCCGTGTCAGCGATGCAGAGGCGTCCTAGCGCATCCACAACCACAGCCTCGGGGGCATTGAATCGGGCAGCGCTGCCATCGTCCGAACCTAGAAAACCTGCGATGCCAAGAACCGTGGTGGTGACGTGGCGGTTACCGGGCTGAGGGGTCAGCCGGCGAATGATGTGATTGCCCGTGTCAGCCACATAAACATGCCCCTCCTGATCCACGGCCATGCCCTGGGGCCGGTAGAAACGGGCGCGCACGACGTTTTCATCAAAGTCATCTGCGGAACCTGCGATGCCATCGCCATAGAGCACGGGCGAAGTGTTCGAGGTGAGCACTTGCAGATCCTCGATCCGACCTTCTCCATCCTGTTGGGTCAAGGTTGCCTGGATGGTGAGATCGCCCATGCCTGTGGGTTTCCGCGGCAGACGGAAGGCCATTTCACCCGCGATCACGCCACTGGTGTTGGCGGCTGCTTCGATGGGACTGACGGGTGCGACAAAGCTGTGTTTCTGTCCTGCAAGGGTGAAGCTGCCGGTGGCAATGCCGGTTTTCGCGAGGGTGAACTCAACCAAGCCGCCCATGTTAAAATTGGTGATGGGGTGTCGTTCCGCGATGCCCTGGTAGCTGCCAGCCAGGGCACTGAAATGATCTTTGACGATGAGTCGAAGTTCTCTGGCGGCGCTGGTGCCTGCGGCATTCGTGGCGGTAAACTTGAGGACCGATGGAATGGCAAGTCCCGTCTTGCTATCGATCCGACTTGCCGTGGTGACGCGCCCGGTGACGCGGCCTTTGGTTTTATCAAAGGTTAGACCGGGAGGCAGACCTGTGACGGAGTAACTGGTGGGGAACTGGCTGGCGGTGAGAAGGATCTCGACGGGTTGACTGACCCAGACCTCTATGGGCGTTGGCAAGGGCTCGATCACAGGGACGGCCTGAAGGACCCGCACGTCGATGTTTTTCTCCAGTCGCGTGACGACATTCTCAGCATCTTTCATTTCCAAGATGAGTCGCCACAGGCCGGATTCAGTGGCGGTGATCTTAGCGACGGAGAGGGTGTTTTTGGCGCTGCCCGTGACGATGGCACCTGAACCCTGGGGACCATCGGCAAGGATCAGGTTTGGCAAGGACCAAGCAAAGGTGGGCGCTGAGGTGAGTTTGGGAACGGTGGTGGTGGTGCTGAGTCTCAGGGTGCTGCCAGACTTCACGGCGATGTTTTCAGGCAAGGCGGTGTAAACGGCGAGTTTGTAGAGGCTGGATTCCACGGGCGCTCCGAGTCCATTGCTGACGGTGACTGTGTAATTGCCGACATCGGTGGTTTTGACCGCAGAGAAAAAGAGCTCAGGACCCGTCGCTCCAGGAATGGTTTTGCCATCTTTCTTCCATTCAAATTTCACAGGACGCGAGCCGATGACGATGGGGGCAAGGCGAGCGGATTGTCCTACAGCCACCCATTGACTGAGGGGTTCTCCATGGAATGAGAGGGGAGTGGGAGAACGGTTCGTGGTGCGCACGAGCGTGGCCTCGTGCGTGGCTGAATTGGGGGGCACGGCTGTGTCATAGGCGGTGACCGTGAAGGTATTACTGCCGAGTGACAATCCGCTCACGGGCACGCTCCAATGGGCAAAACCGTCGGTCGTGCTGGCATCAAGGCCATTCACTGTGACTCGACTGACACCTCGCTTGTCGGTGGCAGTTCCCGTCAGGATCCCTGTGTAGGCAGTCGTCGCGGCTAACTCACTCGTTATCACCGGTGCCGTGGCATCTTGAATCGACGAGACCGAATGGGACCAGTCACTGACCCAAGAGATGCCGGAGGTGCGCCGCATGCGCATGCGGTAGTGGTAGCGCTGGCCGTCGGTTAACCAGGTGAAGGTATGGTTGAGAGCGGGTGTGTAGAATCCGTTCGTGACGGTGAGGAAGTCGGCTGTCGGGGAGTATTGGACCTGATACTGCAATCCGGAGGCCGGTGCTGACCAGTGAAGTGTATTCAAGCGGCCTCCCGTGAATTCGGGCTCAGGATTCAATGCATGAGGGAAGGCGGTGACCTCAAAGTTTCGGGAGAGACCATGGATCCCCGTCTGTCCAGAACTGGCCTGCACGGCGATCAAGGCAGCAGCACTGGAGACTTGAAAACTGCCATTCCAGGCACCGTTGGTGAGGATGATGCTGGATGGGGTGACACCGGAGCTTTTGGTGAAGCCGAGCTGAACGTTGACAACCTTACTGTCAGATTGAGCGGCTGGGATGAGGCCTGTCCAGCTTAGCGGTATTCCGTCTGATTCGTTCAAGCTGCTATATTGAATGCTGCGATACTGTCCGCTGTAATCCGTGCTCAAGACTTGAGGCGTTACACCTTCAATGGCCGATGACATTCGATGGCTGAAATCAATCATTAGATTCTGGCTGCCATTGAAATCAAAAGGCGTGCTGAAGCGGAAGATGAGCTGCCCCTGACTGCCGATCACTGGATTGCCCTGATAAACGGTGGTGAATCCGGTGGACTCCCACACGGCATCAC
>JAIXVB010000675.1 GCA_027483245.1 Verrucomicrobiaceae bacterium
AGGCTAGTTCGCTGGGATTTGAAGAACTCTTTGATGCCTCTCCCGATCTTACAAATGCCTTTACCGAGACTGACAAAAGTATCCTTGATCTTGCCCAGCTTGTCGGTGGTTTCAGTCTTCGAGGACTCGATCTGATTCAAATTACCCGAGCTAACTTTGCTTTGAAAATGAATGGACATAAGATTGCAGGTTGAATTTACATTCGATGAGCCACGACAGCTTCACACACGCAGCATGCTCAGCCGGGAAAAGTCTTCTTCCGCATCGCTGCCAACTTCGGCTTCATGAGTGTTGGCGAGTTCTCCGGTCCAATGTCGGATGGCTTGAGTAAAAGCCGTCAGTTTGTTGGCCAGGACCTCGGTGTCCAACTGGGCAATTTCTAACGAGGTCCACAGCACGGCTTCACCGGTCGAAGGATCCAGCGCCAGAGAACCGCCCACGGTCTGCGTTCCCAGATAACTGCCGGTGAGCAAGGCACTGTAATAGGCCAGTCGGCCCTCAGGCGGTGTGGTCCCCACGACACTGTGCAGGAGCAGGCTGTTACCATCATCGTCACCCGCTTCGAGGTCGATGCTCACATCCCCATCAAAAACGAGACGGCATACACCGCTGTCATCGAGCTTGACGGGGCCGAGGCCGATTTGATTGCCGAGATCGGAGAGTAAGTCGCTAAGATTCATAGAAAGTAGATCAGGAGGTGAAAGGGAATTAGGCACGAATGTGAAAGCTGAACGAGGCATCGTTTGAAACCGCCGCTGAGCTGGAACCTGAAGACAGCTTTTCACGCCAGCCTTCGAGGTGATTCACAAAGCTCTCAATCGCTTGGGTGAACCCTGTGAAGTCCATGGATTGGATATCAAGCGAGCGCTCAAACAGGATCTCACCTTCCAGTTCTGAGGCTGAAAAATGTGCACCTCCCGTGGCGATGCCGAACAGATTGGCCTGGAGCAGTTGCTTCAGGAATTCCTCACCCTGAAGTTCGGGAGCAAACGGCAACACCACCGATGAAACGTGCAGCGTGCGACCTTCGTCCATGCTTTCAAAATCGACGGTTAAGCTGTCATCAAAGAGAACACGGCAAAGGCCGGCATCGTTGAGGGCGAGGTCAGACAGGCCAATTTGGCTGCCGAGTTCAGTCAGGGCATCAGAGATATTCATGGAGCGAGTCAACAAAGAGATAAGTGATAAATGGGAAGTGAATGCGGTTCAGCAGTGATCGAAACGGGATGATTTTAGGCAAAAAGGGAGGTGCGGCCTCAGCGGCCGTTGGTCTGAATTTTGCTTGTCAAAGATATGGGTGAATGAGGTGCAGCGGAGCCAGGGTGAACTCTGCCCAACTCTCCATCCGCATTTCACCCGCAGCTCATTACAGGCAAAATGCACTTCTGAGCAAATCACGCCTTTTTTCGTCATTCTTGTAATCCGACCGGCCCCTTTTTACCTTTATATCTTGTTAGAATTTCAGGTCTTCGCTTCTCATGTCCCTTGATCAACTCATCCTCGCCCTCGCCACGGAACTTCAACTCCCCGAGCTGTCTTTAAATGCCAACGGCACCTGCCAACTTGTCATGGATGACAACCTCGCCATCACGATCGAGGATGCACCTCTGGAGCGCAGCGCGCATCTCTATGCCAAAGTCGCCAGCACACCAGACACTGGCCGCGAGGACTTCTTTGCCGCCCTGCTTGAGGCACAGCTTTTCGGACGCGAAGTCGGTGAAGGCTGTGCTTTTGGGTATGAGCGTGCCACGGGTGAGATCCTGCTCTGCCGAAAAATCAGTCTCGGTGCGGTGGATGAAAGCACCTTTTCTCAAATTTTAACCGAGTTTGTCAACTGGGCTGAGCACTGGTCCACCAAGCTCTCTGGATCTGAGGAAGAATCCACAAAATCAGAGCTCGGTGGCGATGGTTTTAGCCTCCATGAGCACTTCATTCGCGCCTGATCAGACCCGCGCACCGACTCACTCACTCCTGTCCATTCCCACGCATCATGAGCCACCTCGGAAGCAGCCAAATCGGCAACTATCAGCCGCCCACAAACCTCCCGCCGGTACCCACGACACCTCCACCGCCGCTGCCATCCGATGTTGGCCAGACTGGCAGCACCACGCCCAAACCATTTGTCGCGAAGTCCGATGTGCAATCTCGGGTCGCTCAACAAGAACTGCTGCAAAACATCAAAGAACGCCCTCTGGGAGCGCGCAAAATCACGGTGGACAACCTGATCAGCAAGGATGGGATGAAATTCGCACTCGGGAAGGTCAGCGGATATGCCAAGTTCAAAGACGGTTTCATTCGCACCGCGTATAAGGCCCTGAATGGCACCACAAAGGTGGGCGAAGGCACCGGCAGTCTTCACCGCTCAGCCATTCGTCAGGCAGACAAGTATCAAAAACTCGTCGATCAAGGTGCCCCGGAAAGTGAACGCCTCGGTGCTCTTCGAGAGCTGCGCACCACACTCGATCAAATGCACACGAAGCTGCATGGCTTCAACACCGACTTCGCCGCCATTGAGGATCATCCCGTCACGGACATGCTCAAGTTCGTGGATCAGACCATCAGCTCGCACCCGACTGAACACCTCGCCAAAGGCAAGCAGATGATGGACAGCGGTTACAGCGCTCTCAAAGAAAAGGGGGCTAGCATCCAAGACAAACTCGAGTTCCTCAGCCAAGCAGAAGACCATCTCCTGGCCGCCAAAGAAGGGGGCGTCATCGATCCAAGCGGGACCAAGGCCCTGGAAGATTGCCAACAGGAAATGGCTCAACTGACCAGCCACGCTCCGCTGAAAAGTGAACTGGCAGACTTTGTGAAGAATAAAGCCACCAAGCTTAATCACGTCGTGACACGTGAAACGAGCGCCATCGAAGGTTATCGGAAAAACGAAGCTTTCATGCGCCAAGAAGATCGCAGCACCGTCCAGGATTTGCGTCAATGGCGCGTTGGTTTGGGCATCCGCGAATTCGACAAAAGCACTCTCAATCACGTCAAAACGGAGGAGCGCACGGGCCTTGAGTCAGCCAAGCAACAGTTTCACAGCAGTTCCTTTGACGACGGCATGGTCCATATCCAACCCGGCCCCAAACCCACCGGCAAGACCGCCATTGTCCAGGAACCTAGCCTCGGCACCTTCGGCGGCGCACTCACCAACAACCCAACGCTCAAAAAACTTACCAAGGACATCGACGTCGCGCTGAGCAAAGGCAAAAAGGAAGAGGCGGCCAAGCTCAGCCAGCAATTGGGCACTTTCTTGAGCACTGAAATGTCCAAGCTCACCGCCGATCAACGCCTTGGTTTTGTGACCTCCCACGGTGAGACCTTCAAGTCTGAGCTGCAGGCGCAAATGCTCGCCGACAATCCCACCGCCACTCAGTTCGCGCTGAAAGACGGCAAGGCTTCCCCTGAACTCCAAAAGGTGCTCGATTCAGCCTACTCCGTGGCTGTGTCGAACCTGCCCGACCGCGCGGTGGGCGATAACCAAATCGTTCTCGATAACGTCACTTACACCAAAGTGAAAAATCTAGGCGGAGGTGGCTTTGGTTCGGTGGATCTCTATGAAGGCCTCCGCAACGGCAAGACGGAGCAAATCGCCGTCAAAAGCAGCCTGAATAAAGACATCGAAGCGGGCTTCAAAGAGCACGCTACCGAAGTGCGCATCCACCGAGACGCCACCGAAGGCAATCCGGCTCAGATCATCGGTTTCAAAGGTGCCGTCCAGACCCCTGATGGCCGCATTCTGATTGCCATGGAGTCAGCCCCTCATGGCACTCTCCTTGACATGTCGAACAACCTCAAGAAGGCAGTCGCTCAGGGGCTGATCAGTCCGCAGTCCGCCAACGTTGTGCGTATCACCCTGTTTAAAGATCTCTTGAAGGGGGTTCAACATTTCCAAGAACAGCGCGGCCTAACTCACTTTGATATCAAGGGTCCGAATTTCCTCATTGGAAAAGATGGCATCACCAAACTGGCGGACTTCGGAACCGGTGCGACATCCCTGGATCGAAGCCTGCCCAAGAAGCTGGTGGATAACCCGATCTACACGGCCCCCGAGATTCTCATCCAAGACCGAGATCGGAACGCCAACATCCCAGAGGATATCGCCCGCAATCTGAAGAAATCCTTAGCTTTAGCCAAGGAACAACTCAGCCCTGAGGATTACCAGGAATTGAGAAATCAGGCAAAAGATTATTTGGATGAACATGACCAAGCGATCGCGAAAGCCACTTCTGAAAAACCGGATATCATCCTCAATGAGAAAGCCGACACTTGGTCTGCGGGGGTAACGGCCTATGAACTGTTTTTTGGCGAGCCACCATTCAACGCTGACTTCATGAGCGTTATTGAGGATCAACTCGTCAAGTTCGCTGAAGATCCAACCAGTAAAATCAGCCTGCTGGGAAAAGACAGCGATCAAGAATCCGTCGGCACCGGCGCGACCCAGCTGGATCGACTGCTCAATCAAATGCTTCACCCCATTCCCGACGAGCGCCCCACGATCAGTGATTTGCTGGATCACAGCCTGTTCACCGAACCTGGCGTGGGCGAGCCTGATGTGCGTGATCTGATCCTGTTGCTCAGCGATCCAAAAACGGATCCCTCGAAGCTCAAAGAAGCCTCGGATAAACTCGGCATCTGATAGCGCGATGCTCCCTGACCATGTCCCGGCCTAACAATCCCTTCGTCCTACACACGATCCTCGGCATCGTCTGCCTGATCATCGTTCTCCTTCTGCTGCCAGAGGGCACCGATCTCTGGCGGCGAGTCGTGGCCGGCATTTTGAGCGTCGGGCTCGGGCATCACCTAGCCCGTGCGATTTTACCCAGCGCGACTCGTGCCGCACGCATTCTTCTTTGGTTAGAAAGCCTCGCCTTTCCGCTTCTCATTCTTGCCTTTCAATCGCTGCCCGAAACTCAAGGCTGGCTCTTACTCGCCACGGGCATGAGTTGGCGATTCCTCGTTTCCATGCTTTTCAAAAAGAGCTGATCGAGAACCCAAGTCTGAAGAAATTCGATTAGAACCAAGAAGACACCGATTGCTCTGGCATGAGCAGCGGCAATATGGCAGTCTCCTGCCCATGCGGCGGCCAGTCTTCATCATGACCCTCTGTCTTTTGGCAGGCTTACTGGCTTGGTCAGAGCTGCGTCATGACGATGAAGCTCTGAAGCCCCCAAATTCAGCAGTCCCTGCAACTGAGACGAAGGATGAGCCCACCGAAAAGCTGGGAGCCACGGCAGCAACACCCACGATTGCCAATGCCGCTCCGCCCACCACACCACCTCCTACCGCGTCAGGCGATGACAAGACTGGCCCACGCTTCAAACGCGCCTACATGCTGAGCCTGGACAAAGGAGCGCTAACCTTTCTCGAACAACAGGACATTGAAGGTGATTTCGCTCCTAAGCGGCGCAAAGCGGAGGAGTGGTCTGGAATGCTGCGCTGCCGACTGCTTTCAGCATCCAATGCGGTCCTCGCCGAAGAGCTGCTGCCAGCTCCAGATCATCTGTGTGCCGTGCTTGACCCCCAATCAGGCAGCGACAAACCCGTGCCCTACACCGTCGCAGGCCCGGTCGTTTTTCAACTGCGCCTTCCCCGAGTCAAAGATGCGACTCGTCTCGACATCATTCGCATCATCCAACCCGGCGAACCGCCGATCGAAGGCCTGCTCGGTTCCATCACCCTGCCCCGCTCATGAAAAAACTGCTCCTCACCTGTCTGCTTGCTCTCTTGAGCCTCACGACGATTCACGCTCAGACTTCCAGCCTCGTGAACGTGGAAGAAAACGGCAGCCGAGGCACGCGGCTGAATTTGGTCTTTCTATCGGAGGGCTACAAGAGTGATCAGATGGGCAAATTTGCCACGGATGTGCAGGCAGCTGTGGCTTTCCTTTTCACCCGGGAACCGTGGAGTCGCTATCGCTCTTACTGCAACATCTATCGCATTGAGATTGCCTCCAACGAGTCAGGCACGGACTACCACGTCCCCTCATTCGCTTACCCAACTCTCCAAACTCGCGACACCTATTTCCAGACCGGGTTTGTCACGCCGAACATCTCCCAGCTAAATATCCTCTCAAGCACAGGCAGCAGCCGGGTCTATTCCTTGCTGAATAAACATGTGCCCGAATATGACATCCCGATCGTCCTGATCAATGACCCCCGATACGGCGGCAGCGGCGGCCCCATCGCCCTGACGACCACTGACCCGAGTAGCATTGGCATTCTCGAACACGAACTGGGCCATTCCTTTGCCAAGCTCACGGATGAGTATGATGAAGCCTATGCAGGTTACCCTGCCACGGAGTTTCCCAATGCGACGGCCAAAACCGCGCTCTCGCAGATTCGCTGGAACACTTGGATCGAGGACGGCACACCGCTCAACACGCCAGAAAACAATGTCAACTTCGCGAACAAAGTCGGCCACTTTGAGGGAGCCAATTACCGCGCGGTGGGCTGGTTTCGTCCTCATGACAATGCCCTGATGCGCAATCTCAACCGTCCGCCAGGCAATGTCACTCGGGAGGCGATCGTGCTCACCTATTATAGCAAGATCTCGCCGATTGATGGCATGACACCGACGGCCCTTACCCAAACATTCACCGCCCCCGCCCCGCTGACCCTGAGTGTCACCACGAAAGTTCCCTCCACCCTGCCAGCACTCACGGTGGAGTGGCGACGCAACGATGTGACCATTGAAGGCGAGACCGGCACCAGCCTCAGTTTTAACACCAAGGAACTCGGCAACGGCACGTATCGGATCAAGGCCATCGTCCGAGATCCCACGGACTGGGTGAAGCGAGATCCTACCGCCGCACTCGTGGAAGAAGTGACCTGGACACTGCGACTGAGCAACCAGACCGACCCACCTGTGATCAACGCACCCCTGCCTGCGACACGTGTGCTGCACCTGATGGATTCCATCTCCCTCGATGCCACCGCCAGCGGCCCAGGCCCCATCACCTACCAGTGGCTGAAGAACAATGTGTCGCTGAAGCCCGCCGTCACCACCCCCACACTTAGCCTCTCAAACGTCAGTCTCGCCGATGCCGGCACGTATTCGGTCAAGATCACCAATCCTGGTCACACACGCACTCACAGTACCGTGATCGCCGTGCTGACCCCGTATCAGTCCCGCGTTGTGGTTGGCAAAGGGAAAACCGCCACCTTGACCATCCCCGCCTCCGCAAACCTTCCGCCAGTGATGTGGATCTTCAATGAGACCACCCTCGCCAACAGCGCTCGTTACGCCGGTGCCACCACCAAGTCGCTTCAAATCAAAAACGTCGATATCGCTGACAGTGGCAATTATGATTTCTTCTCGGGTGACTCAGCGCCTGGGAACATCGACCTCCTCGTCGTCACGACCAAACCGGATTACACCGGCGTGGATCTCGCGCTCAATACCGGCATCGTTGGCGGTATTTACGACGATGAATTCCCACTTCCTCCCATCTCTTTTCAGCTGCCCAATTCCTTCACGGGTGCTGTGCCTGCCGGTTTAAAGTTGGATCCAAAAACAGGTCGCATCACAGGCATCCCGACCAAGGCCTCCACCAATCAAACCCTCGGTGACGAACTTACCTTCACCGTCGGCAATGAGTTTGGCAAACT
>JAIXVB010000753.1 GCA_027483245.1 Verrucomicrobiaceae bacterium
GCCTCCCTTTCAATGAGCCAGAGCACCGTGGAGATCGCCGTGGCGAATAACAAGACGATGACGAGCACGTCTTCAAACTGCCTGAGAAACTGTCGCCAAGCGGGCACGGGCTTTCGGGCGGTCAATTCATTGCGACCATCGCGCTTCAGGCGCATCTCCGCTTCTTGGGCGCTTAAACCTTGATCACCGTGGGATTGCAGTTCGGCGATGAGAGCTTCAGGCGTCTGTTGATGCGGGCGTGTGATCATGAGTCTCAAAGAGGGCTTGAAGCGGTGAGCGATCCATAAGGGATCCTGTCTTCCCTCAGCGATGGGGTATTCTGCCCAATCCAAGCCATGCGACTAACCATTGATTGTGAAGAAATGGGCTTCTTGAATCCTCAGTAGGGATGCACCCCATAGAGTTTGTGAGGCCACCGCTCCAAAGATGATTCGGTGGAGGCCGCAGTGCCTTTTAAGCCCGGTGATTCTCGACCCGAAATCCGCTATGAAATGGAAGCTTCCCCTCATCACCGCCACTTCGGTGCTCAGTCTCACCGGTTTGGTGCAAGCTCAGGAATCAAAGATGATTCCTCCCGCCAATTCATCGATTGGCAACGACTCAAAGCAGCTTCCGAATCAAGCCATGAAGGCCAGTGATCTCATTGGTTTGAAGGTGAACAATCATCAGGGAGAAAACCTCGGAGAAGTGGAAAATTTGGTCTTGGATTTATCGGCGAGTCACCTCATTGCCGTCATCATCTCGAGTGCTGAGGTTCTTGCTGTGGGCAATGACTGGCGTGCGGTGCCTCCGGCCTCTTTGCGTTTCGATGCTCCAAACCAAGCGCTGCTCTTGGACATCACGCCAGACAGGCTCGCTGAGGCACCACATTTTAACTCGAACCAATGGCCCGACTTCAGCCAATCCGTCGTTTTAGATGCGATTTACAAAGCCTATCAAGTCGATGCGATCACCCCTGCATCAGGCATGAGGGGGGCTGACAAGTCTTCGCTCAATCAACGAGATCGAAATCCAGTCACCCTGACGCCGCTTGATCAGGGTAGTAGCAAAAATGATCTGGAGATCACGACTCGGATTCGAAAGGGCATTCTCGCGAATGAGGAGATGTCCGTGAATGCGCAGAATGTGAAGATCATCACGGCCAATGGCAAAGTGACCCTGCGCGGTCCTGTCAGCACGGCTGAAGAAAAGCGCCTCGTGGGCGACATCGCCGTCCAATCAGCAGGCCTCGAGAATGTCGAGAACCAACTCGAAGTGAAGTGAACTTAGGACGGATGCCTTTCACAAGAACTCCCAACAACCCACCCCAGAAACCACGCTCATGTCTCACAAATCTGTTTTTTGCATCGCCACATCGCATGACCAAGCGGGCCGAATCGTGAATCGTTTAAAAACGGCGGATTTCTCAAGCCGCGATATTTCCATCCTCTTTCCAGATCAAGGAAGCACACGCGATTTTGTTCATGAAAAAAGCACCCAAGTTCCTGAGTGCGCGCTAATGGGAGCAGGCACGGGTGGTGTTCTGGGAGGCGCATTAGGTTGGATTGCAGGCATCGGTGCTCTTTCGATTCCAGGTGTCGGTCCTTTCATCACGGCTGGGCCGATCATCTCTGCTCTCAGCGGGGCCGCATTCGGTGTGGCTTTCGGTGGGATTGCAGGTGCCTTGATTGGCATGGGCATCCCTGAGAAGAAGGCGAAGATTTACGAGGGAAAGATACAGTCAGGCAACATCCTGATCTCTGTTCACACGGAAAATTCGGAGGAAATCAGCCACGCGAAAAACATCTTCGCGAATGCAGGTGCTCAGGACATCTGCACCACGGATGAGGCCTCTCCCTCCAAGAACAATGGCCTGTTGGAACAAGCTTGGCGAGCCTCGTCTGCCGATCTTGTGTCAGCCCATTGAGCTTGGATGAAACAAGCCCTGTGGTTAATCCCCCTTTAACCACAGGGCAACATTCTGATTCAAAGCCAAACGTCCGTTTTTCGAATGAAAAACGGACGTTCTGTTTTTGAATCCTCCTTCCATGCGAAAGATCGCATGGGAGGATTTAGAGTGGGTTTTAAAACCGTGATTGGGGGCGATTGCCCAACGGTGTGGGCACCTGGATAGAACTCCGCTGATAGCTGGAGCTTCTGCCGCGATCACGGTCGTTGCTGCGGTCATTGTAACGATCGTTGTTGCGATCATTATCGCGGTCGTTGTGACGATCAAAACCGGATCTTGAACTCGGGCCGGCGTGCTGCTCATGACGTCCGCCGTAATAGTAGCGGCCATCTGAGTAATAACGGTTGGTGTAGGTGCGACCATGGTCATGGAAGGTGCCACTCTCATAACGCCCACCCGAGTAGTAGCGGCCATTGAGATAATAGGAGCTACCGCTGTAATTGCGAGGCAGGGTGGAGTAACCGCCCTGGCCGACAGTCACAGAAGAGTAACCGACACCACCCGGGTAACCAGGGGTGACACATGAGGAAAGACTGGCGGTAGCGAGAAGGCTGACCAGCATAAGGGTGCGCTTGAGGCGTGTGGGTATCATGGGGATAGATTAGACGACGAACAGTGCCCCGCGCCATGGGGTCTATACCCCAAAGGAAAGCGACGCAGCCAGCTGCAGATGCACGGGTAAAGTATCAACTCATTCGACAATGGTGACCTGCACGCTGCTCTCGATGATGCCCGATGCAATGGCGTAGCGGGTCAGGCCAGCCGTGTCATGAATGTTGAGTTTTTCCATCACCTTCTGGCGGTGTTTTTCCACGGTCTTGACGCTGATTTGCAGCTCTTCAGCGGTTTCTTTGTTGGCCTTTCCTTCAGCGATGAGCTGCAGCACTTCCATCTCTCTTGAACTGAGCACATGGGAGACCTTGGCTCCGCGCAGATCTCCGCGTTGGCGAGATTTCTGTTCATGATAGGTCATTCGCTTGGCGATGATCGGGCTAAAAAAGGTTTTGCCGCTGACGATCTCGCGAATGGCCTTGGGCAGAATGTGCGCAGCCGTCTGTTTGATGAGATAACCCGAGGCTCCGATGGCCATGACGAGTCCGACATACGCATCATCACTGTGTGCAGAGAGAATCAAAACCTTGGTGTTGGGTTGTGATTGGAGAATCTGGCGTGTGGCCTCCATGCCATTGAGCAGTGGCATAGCGATGTCCATGACGACAATGACGGGCTGGAGCTTGTGCGTGAGCTCCACCGCTTGACGCCCATTGTCGGCTTCGCCGATGACTTCCATGTCCTCTTCCATTTTGAGCAGGGTGCACAATCCTTCACGGACAATGAGGTGATCTTCAGCGAGTAGAATGGTGATTTTTTTCATGAACAATGGAGAGTGCTTTCGCTGGCTGAGTTGATCGTGTGGCGGCTGTGAGCGCCGTAGGAATGTTGAGGGATATCCACTCGAATGGTGGTGGCACGGCCTGGGGCAGATTCGACACAAAAGTGCCCGCCCAGCATCTCGACTCGCTCCCTCATGCCGATGAGGCCGAGACATTGGCGATGTTTTTTTGAAGGTATTCCAGCGACTTCAAAGCCATGGCCATTGTCGCGGATCTCCATGCGGATCATGGATTTGTCATGGGTCTGAATGGAGATTTTAGCGTGGCTGGCCTTTGAATGTTTGGCGACATTGGTGAGCGACTCTTGAGCCACTCGAAACAAGGTCGTGCGTGAAGTGGAGCTTAACTTTTCGATGGTCGAGTTCGCCTGTAGGGTGACCCGGATGCCCGTGTCCTCAATGAAGCTGCTGAGGTAAGTTTGCAGGGCTGGAATTAGGCCCAAATCATCGAGCACAGAGGGCCTTAGATCACGTGCGAAGCGATGGACAATCTCCACGGACTTTTGAATCTGCTGTTGAGTCACTGCGATCTTTTTGGTGAAGTCTTTGCTGTTCGATGATGCTTCTGTTTTGAGCTGCGCGAGCCGGATGTTGATCCCGGCGAGTGTTTGGGCAATTACGTCGTGCAGTTCACGACTGATTTTACGCCGTTCCGCTTCTTGGGCGGAGAGCAACTCGCGGGAGAGACTCCGCAACTCTTCCTGCATCTGACGTGACTTGGAGAGCATTTCACTCGTGGTGATTTCGCTTTGCCGAAGGGAGATTTCCACCGCCTTTCGTTGCACGATTTCTTCCTTCAGTTCTTGATTGGATGCAGCGAGAGACAGGGTGCGTTGACGCAATTCCTCGACCATGGCCTTCAATCGCGCATTGCCATCCAGTGCACCCCGATGCGTGGCCTCAATGGGGGTGATGGCCTCGGCAAAAAAGTCAGCCGCACGTCGAATCACATCATGATTAAAAGAGGCAGTTTCATCAGGTGCATGAATGCTCAGCAGCGACTCCTCGTGGATTCGAGCCAGGTCGAGGGTTTCAATGCCAATCTTTAAAGCCTGTGTTCCGAGTCGCCGCGCTGATTTCAAACTGAGTGCTGAGGAATTCTTAATGTGTCGTTTCAGCATCGCGAGGTAGCGGCGCGCCAGCTCTGTTTGATTACTTTGCATGAGCAATGCTGAGCTCCTTTGCGAATTGAGTGATGCTTTCCATGGAGTCATCGACCATTTGCTGGGTGGTGCTGATGTCTTTGCTGAAGGTTGATTGATTGACGGAGACTTTTTTTCTGAGAGCCAAGAGACGCACATGAACGCCTAACAAGGTTTGAGCGATATCGTCATTGAGTTGCAGGCTGATCTTGGTGCGCTCTTCCTCATTGGTGGCAAAGATCCGGTGGGCAATGCTGCGCAGCAGAGCTTCTAACTGACGAGATTCGCCCAGAAGCTTGGTGAACTGACGTTTGCTGGCTTGCAGTGATTTGAGGGATTCTTGGTGTTTTTGGATACCCTCTTGCAACTCCTTGTTGGACTCGGTCAGTTCCTCCGTGCGCTGATTGAGTTTCAGCCTCACTTGGTTCAGGGCGATGTAGGACTCGGTTGCGGCCAAGTGGGTGTCTTCAATGGGTTTGATCACCTCATTGAAAAAGAGCTGAGATCGATTCGTCATGACCTCGCGTTTGATGGCATCCCATTTGGGGGAGATCAGTGCGGTGACGGCCTCTTTGTGAAGCTTGGCGATGTCGAGGGTCTCGAGTTTCAAAGCCACCGCCTGGAGGCCCAAATTTTGGGCAGCGATCATGCTCTCTTGCGGGTCTGCATTGAGATGTGCGCGCAGAGCGGTCAGATAGTTCGCTGACAATTTGTTTAAAGGACTTTGATTGGAAATGGTTGGAGATGAAGAAAGTGTTTTCACCGCCTTGGATTTTGTTTTGATTGTCGAACCCATGGTTAAACAAACTCGGCCAAGGTGACCAAAAGTGTTATGGGGTAAAACCCTACTGTGCAGAGGTGCTTCAAGCGCCGATGACAGCGCAAACTCTGAGTGCGGACTACGGCTGTGTTTTTTTTACGCTCAGAGCTTTGGTCGTGGATCGAGGAATCTCCACGTGAATCGTGGTTTGTTGGCCTGGGGCCGAGTCGATGCGGAAAGTCCCACCGATCATCTCCACCCGTTCTCTCATGCCCACGATCCCAAGGCGCTTCCGCCCTTTGGGTGAGGTGGGTTTGTCTGCTAGAAAACCTTTGCCATTGTCATGCACGGATAAACAAATCGTGCCGCCTGTATTCTGAAGGGTGACCTTTGCCGTGCTGGCCTGGGCGTGGCGGGCTGCATTGGTCAGGGCTTCTTGAGTGATGCGATACAGCACGGTGCGCTCGGCGCTCTTGAGTTTCTCAGCCCCTGCATAGGTGTTGAAACTCACCCGAATGCCTGTCTGCTCCATGAATCCTTTCAAGTAGGCTTGAATGGCGGAATTGAGCCCCACATCATCCAGCACGGCAGGTCTGAGGTCTCGGGCCAGTTGTTGGACGATCTGCACGGATTCATCGACCAACTTCTGGGTGAGCACGATCTTTGTTTTCAGGCTTGGCGTGGCAAAGGTGGTCTCGTGAGTCAGACTTTCCAGATGAACACTGATGCCGACGAGGATCTGGGCGATTTCATCATGAAGCTGTCGGCTGATGCGTTTGCGTTCTTCTTCTTGAGCGTGGAGCAATTGATGGGACAAGCTGCGCAACTGCTCCTGCAACAGATTGGAAAGCTTCAGCATTCGGCTTTTTTGCTGTTCACTCTTTTTCAGCGCGGTCGCGACCTGACTTTTTTGGACGATCTCACGCTGGAGTTCCTGATTGGTCCGATTCAGGGATTCCACGCGCTTCTGGGCTTCATCGGCCCGTTTCAAAATCGTGATGTCTGACATGGCGAGCCGACACCCTTTTTTCGGGTCGCCATCGCAGACGGCGTGGAGATCGGCCCAGAAAACCTCGCCGCCTTTTTTGACCAAGGTGGCCACGCACTCTTGTTTGGTGGGCTGCGAGAAGATGTTTTCGAGAAACAGCAAAAAGGAAGGGAGAGTTTGAAGGTCCACGAAACCTCTCAAGCGCTGATGAATCAGGCGAGAGCGCTCCACGCCCAGCAGTGCAGCTCCCGTGAGATTGGCCTCCAAAATACGACCCTGAGGATCCAGTGAAAAATACCCAACCGGAGCGAAGTCATAGAGGTCCGTGTATTTGTTCAGCAGTTCCTCCGTGCGGTTGCGGGCTTCCAGCAGCTCCATGTTCTGCATCTCCAGCTCGATCTGATGCACGTGCAGCTCGTGCAAGGAACGCATCTCCCCGTCGGTCAGCTTTGCAGGAGGCAGCGTGTTGGACTTGTTGTTCTTGCGAAGGCGTCCCTCGGCTCGGCTGCGCAGCGTGGCAGCGGTTTTAATGGGAGGAGTGATTTTCATCATAAAAAGGCCACGGGATCAGCCTTGCATCACTCGTGTGAGGGCGGCTTGTAATTGCGGGATGTTGAAAGGCTTGGTGAGAGCCTCTTGGAAACCATGAAGCGTGTGCTCTTTGAGGACAGGATCATGCGTGTAGCCACTCATGACGATGGCCTTGATGAAGGGGTCGATCTTGAGCAGTGTTTGCAGCGTGGCGTGACCTCCGATACCGCCGCTGACGGTGAGGTCCAGAATCAGGACATCAAAGGGTTGGCCTTGTTCTTTGGCGCTGAGGTAGGTCTCCACGGCGCTTTGCCCATTGTCGGTGAGCGTGACCTCATGGCCTAACCATTGCAGCGCTGCATGGACGCTTTTTCGCACGCCTTCTTCATCGTCCATGAGCAGGACTTTTCTTTGCAAGTGTGCCTCGGGTGAACTCTCCTTGGCTTCCGATTCAAGGCGGGTGCGTTTGGCCGGGAGATAGAGATAAAAGCTGCTGCCGACGCCACATTCAGATTCTGCGCGGAGGCTGCCGCCGTGATTTTGAATGATGGCTTGGCAGAGGGCCAGACTCAGGCCCATGCCTTTTTGAGTGCCTCGTGTCTTGGTAGAAAAGTAGGGGTCAAAGATCCGTGAAACAGTGGCTGGTGTCATGCCACAGCCTTGATCCGTGAAAGTGACCTGAACTCCTTCCTGGCTATGGGGAGTTTCCTTTTTGTTTTCCAAATGGATCGTCAAGCTGCCGCCCTCCGCCATGGATTCATGGGCGTTCACGGTGAGTTGACGGATGACTTGCGCGATCTGGGTAGGATCCACTTCGATGTCCAGGAGCTCTTCGCTTTGATGAATTCGAACGAACACGTTTGAGTCACGGAGAGCGAGGTTCACTTCTTGGCGAATGATCGTCGTCAAGTCAGAGAGCTTGCGTGTGGGAGTGGTGCCTGTGGCACAGATGATGAGTTGCTGAGTCAGGTCTGCCGCGACGAGCGCGCTTAGTTTCTCTTCATTCAGGCAGGAGTCGAGTTCGACACTGGAGACCAGATGAGACATGGCCAACTCTAGGTTTAAAAGAATGGTCGTGAGCAGATTGTTAAAGTCGTGCGCGATGCCTGCGGCGAGGGTGTTGTTGGATTCGATTTTGCTCAGGGCGCTGCGATCTGCTTCTGCCTGACGCATCTCCGTCATGTCCGTGAGCACCATTCGGCATTCGTTTCGTTCGTGGGAGGTGATGGTCTCGAGACGAACGGGCAGGGAGATCTCGCCTTCTCGACGCAGGTGAATCTCACAAATCTCACTCGTTTGCTGCTCAAAGGTTCTATGGAGAAACTGATTGAAGACCGGCAGATCAGAAGCGGTGACATGCAGGCTGAACCGTTGCTGGAGCAGATCCGCTCGTTGTTTGCGGAGGAGTTTGGCGCAGGTGAGATTGATCTCACAGATGTTGCTGGACTCATTCAGGGTGAGATAACCGACAGGAGCAAACTCATAGAGATCGCAGTATTTTTTCCTCTCGATCTCGGCCCTCTCGGCGGCCTGGATGAGCTCGATGTTTTGCAACTCCAACTCGATCTTATGCACCTGCAATTCATTCATCAAACGCTGGGCCGCCGCTTCACCTTCGATCACTTGCTCCAAGGCGAGAGCCGGAGCCTGCTGGCGCAGGTCCGTTGAAGATGATGGGATGGGGGGCCTTGGTTTCATGACTGGGGTGCTTTCACTGCGGCCGTTTTTTCGAGCTTGGTGATGATGGGGCCACCGGTCGGGAGTTCGCCTTGGTCGCCTTTGATTTCTTCATCTCGGTCGTTTGCTGATCGAATCGCTTCTCGAGGCTCGCATGGTTCTCATGCATTCGGGCCTCCAAGGACTTGGCAATGGTGATGTCGAGGAAGGTAATCACCACGCCATCGATCCGATGATCAATCGTGCGGTAAGGCATGATGCGAGCGGTGAACCAACGACCATCGGAGCAGTGGATGGGTTTTTCCGCAGAGACGAGGGTGCGCAGAACGCCTTGGCTGTCTGAGATCAACTCTGGATAACAAAGCTCCGAGGCAAGATCGGTAATCGGGCGCCCCACATCGCCAGGGATCAGGTTGATGATCTTGGTGGCTTGGGTGGTGAAGCTTCGAACCTTGAGATCGTTGTCCAAGAACAGCGTGGCGATGTTGGTGCTGTTGAGGAGATTCTTCATGTCGTTGTTCGACCGTGACAGCTCATCCAACTTTGCCTGCAGTTCTGTGTTCACTGTCTGCAGCTCTTCATTCATCGACTGCATCTCTTCTTTCGAAGTGGTGAGTTCCTCATTCGTGGACTGCAATTCTTCATTGGTGGATTGCATCTCTTCGTTGGTCGATCGCAGTTCCTCCTCCGAGGTCTGCATTTCCTCTCTCAGCGTTCGTGTCTCTTCGCGTGCTTTCACGAGTTCTGACTCGAGCTCGAGGGTTCGTGTGGTGCTCTGCGAAGACTTGCCAGCACGTGATCGGGTGATCGCGGGTGGCTGGGGAGCCACATCGATAAACACGATCATCACCAAGCCTTGCAGCGGGCCAGCGGCTTCCAGCTTCTGAACGTTGATGTCCACGAGCTGCTCGCTCGTTTCGCCGCCCAGGCGGAGGTTCTGTCGGGAGATGGGTTCTTTTTGCTGCAGCGCTTTGAGGAAAGCTTCCGTGAGTCCATGCCGCAGTCCATCGCGTGTCATGGCAAAGATGTTCCAGTTGGCCTTGCCTGCGGCAGGTTCCAGATACTTGCCCGTGCGACCGCTGATGTAGAGGATGTCACCCTTGTCATTCACCAAGGCGGCAGGGGGAGCGTAACGATCCAGCACCAGTTGATCCGCCAGGCTTTGAAGGCTGGGCGGTGGTTTGAGGGAGGTGCGTGGTTCTTGGCGTTCGGGAGAGGGCACACTGAAGGAAGATGGAAATTCGACGGGCACGGAACGGAGGGCGGATTCGATTCGATTGAAGAGGCGTGACTTGCCACTCACGGGTGAGAACAGATCGGTGAAGCTGCCGACTGTCTCTGCACTGCCGAGGAAAAGAATCCCCCCAGGGCTCAAGTTGTAGTGAAACAAAGGCATCAGCTTCTTCTGCACTTCGGGGGTGAGATAAATGAGAAGATTTCGACAGCTCAGGATGTCCAGCTTGGTGAAAGGCGGATCCATGATGAGATTCTGAGGGGCAAAGATGACCATCTCACGGATCTCTTTGCGCACTCGATAACCTGTCTCTTCTTTGATGAAAAAACGGGTCAATCTTTCAGGCGACATGTCTCCTGCAATCGCTTCGGGGAAGTGCCCTTGGCGTGCTTTGTCGATGGCATCGCGATCCAGATCCGTCGCGAAGATTTGCAGGGTGAAGTGAGCTTTGGGATACCACTCCTGAGCGGCCTCACGGAAGACCATGGCCAGTGAATAAGCCTCTTCACCGGTGGAGCACCCGGTGACCCAAGCGCGCAAGGCGTGACCTGGGGTGCGTTTGGCCAGAAGAGCCGGAAGCGCGTGATCCCGCAATTGTTCCCAGGCCGCAGGGTCACGGAAGAAATTGGTCACACCGATCAACAGCTCTTTAAACAGCAGATCGAGTTCTTGGGAGTTCGTCTGAAGATAGCGGATGTAATCGGCCATCTTGTCGATTTGATGCAATCCCATCCGACGTTCGATCCGCCGATAAAGGGTGTTCTGCTTGTAGTGCGAGAAGTCGTGTCCGGTCTGGGCCCGCAGCAGGATGATGGCTTTGCTCAGGGCGCTTTGGGCTTTCTCTTCCAGCGTTTCCTTGGATTGAGTGAGAAGGGGAGTGTGCTTGAGATAAGCAGCAATTTTTCCAGGCAGCTCGTGGGCTGGGGCAATGATGTCGGCCAATCCTGCATCAATGACACTTCGCGGCATGCCATCGAATTTGGCGCTCGCGGGTTCCTGGACCAAAACAACCCCGGCCTTCTCTTTGATGTCGCGCAGGCCGAGTGTCCCGTCTGCTCCCATGCCTGAGAGGATGACTCCGATGCTGCGTTCCTGTTGATCCTGAGCCAGGGAGCGAAA
>JAIXVB010000081.1 GCA_027483245.1 Verrucomicrobiaceae bacterium
ACTCAGGATGCCCGAGGAGCCAAAATCAAAACTCAACAAGGCCACACCCTCGAAAAGAAAGGACCCTTGACCGAGAATCACATCCACATGAGTCAGGTTGGCAAGGTTCACGGTGAGGGCTCGTGGCTCGACCTCGGCTGCTTGCTGGAAAAAGACCGGGTAGAGCGTGACAGAGTCGTTTTCTACGATGGCCTGGGGGGCGGTCTCATGAAGCGCACTCCATTGACGAACATGGGACGGCGACGACCAAAGAAACGCGGAGAAGATCAACCCGGCGAAGAAAAAGACGATCTTCCTTAACATAGGATAGGATGCGCCAAGAGTCCAGAGCTGGAGAGCAAGCACGAGCCAAGCCACCGTCAGGGTCATGGCAAGCCAGGGAGACAGATGCAGTGAAAACCGCAGAACCCCTGCCAGTGCCAGTAGGATGCAGACCAGGGTGAGATTGAGTGAAAATTTACCGAGGGCTCGACGCAAGTGCTTGGACATGCCGATGCGCATGCGTTCGATGCCATACAAGGGCCGGATTGCAGTGCCCTCACTCATCACGTAGGGGGGCAAAGAAGTGATGGGAGCGGACTTCGGGGATCGATGATAAGCAGCAGCCCAAGTTTCTTCATCGACCAACGGAGCCCCCGTTCCATTGACAAAAGGAACGACAATATCGTGCTCAGAATGAGAGGCCCTAGGGTCTGAAATTTTCGAACTTAAACAGGGCTTCTCATTCGTGAGGGGGTTACCTTCACCAGTCTCTTTGTTCAGGGGTAAATGGGGCATGAGCAACGATGGATTGACTGTTGCTAGCTAGGAGCAGTCTTGAAATGAGGCAATACTTGCTAACTGCACAAACTAGCCGAAAGTTTCGTTAGGTGCCTTTTTCCCTATGATTTTGCGCAAACTCTCTGCTGCGGAGCAAGCCGCTACCTATCTTCGTAAGTGGCTGATCAAGGAGCAGATTTCCGGTCAGATCCCAGGTGTGGATCGTTTGGCCGTGGAGTTGGTCGTTTCTAGGGACACAATCAGGAGTGCCTTAAAACTGCTAGAGGCAGAGGGTTTGATTCGTAAAATCGGCAATGGAAGGTCCAGAATGCTGGTGAGAAATCCGGGAGGCGAATCAGAGCGCCGGAAGTTGCGTGTGGTGATCCTTCCCGACATGCGGATGGAACATTATGCCTCCTACTTGATCTCTTACATTTTGTCTCTTCAGCGCCAGATCACCGATGCTGGTTATTCCTGTGTGATTGCGGATCGAACTCTGGCGGAACTTGAGAACGATCTGCCTCGCATGGCTCGTTATGTGGCGAAACATGAAGCCGATTTATGGATTGTCATGTCGGCGGCCTCGGAGGTCTTGGAGTGGTTTCAGCAGCAAAAGCTTACTGTGATTGCGTGGGGCGGGCGACATCGTCATCTGACCATTCCTGGTTCAGGCAGCAGTTTCATCCCAGCGTTGCGTGAGGCGGTTCAGCATCTTCTGTCCTTGGGGCATCGGCGCATCGTTTTTCTCAGCGCGCCGTTGTTTCGGCAGCCTTCGGTCAGTCCATCGGGGCAAGTTTTTTTGGATGAACTTGCTGCCGGTGGGGTGGTCACCTCTCAGTCATATCATCTGCCAGACTTTCCTTCCACGTCTGAGGGCATTCACGCCATGTTGGCAGAGATTTTTCGCGTGACTCCGCCCACGGCCCTGATCGTCGGTCTGCATGCCTATCATCTCGCGGTGAACAGTTTCCTTCTGCAAAAACGTCTGCGTGTGCCAGAGGACGTGTCCACGGTCGTTGCTTACATTGATTCGAAGTTGGAGTGGCTTCAGCCCCCGCAGGCGCATTTCCAAGTGCAGATGGACAAGATCGTGCGCCGAATCATGCTCTGGGTGGATGAAGTGGCGCAGGGGAAAAGACCCGAGGGCTGTGTGGTCTATGATGCCACTTATGTGCCTGCGGAAAGTGTGGCGAGGATTTCACCGGGCTAACACGCCAGCCTTGCCACTCCTCGTCATCGCGTCATCATGGGCCGTCGCATGAAACGCCTCTACCGCCACGCCCAGATCGCCTCCGAAGATTCGCCCCAACTTTTCCTCGGTGACGTGCTCGTGGAGGGGGATCGCATCGTGGGTGTCGCGCCAGAAATCACGGCCGTCAGCGATGTCGAGGTCATCGATTGCACAGGCCGCATTCTGCTGCCCTCCCTGTTCGACATCCATGTTCATGCCCGTGAGCCGGGACAGGAGGACAAAGAAAACATTGCCTCCTGTGCTGAGGCTGCGATCCATGGAGGGGTGACGGGTTTTGTCATGATGCCGAATACCTCACCGGCCATCGACAATGCGGGCGTGGTGCGCACGGTGCTGGAAAGTGCCCGCCGCACGCGTATTGGAGCCAGCATTTACACCTCGGGAGCCATCACCAAAGGGCGCAAGGGCGAGGAACTGGCAGGCATCGCGGGCATGAAAGTCGCGGGTTGTGTTATGCTCACCGACGATGGTTACCCAGTGGATAATCCGCAGGTTCTGCGCCGTGCCATGGAGTATGCGCGAGATTTCGACCTGCCTCTGGCCAGCCACTGCGAGGTCAAGGAACTCAGTGGCAAAGGCTGCATGCATGAGGGCAAAGTCAGCTACGCGTTGGGGCTGCCGGGCATCCCGAGCATCAGTGAAGAAATCGCCATCTCTCGTGACATCCGCCTGGCGGAATACACGGGCGTGCATTTGAACATTCAGCATGTGACCACGGCGGAGGGGATGCGGACCATCAAACGCGCCAAGGATCGTGGCATCCGCGTCACCTGTGAGATCGCGCCTCATCACCTCCTGTTCAGTCACGAGGACATCGGCGACTACGATACCCACTACAAAATGAACCCGCCCCTGCGGACCAAAGAAGACAATGCGCTGCTGCTCCAAGGGCTGATCGATGGCTGGTTCGATGTGATCGCGACGGATCATGCGCCGCACACGCCGTTTGAAAAAAACCAGGACTTCGCCAGCGCGCCCTTTGGCATCACGGGCCTGGAAACGGCGTTGCCGAGCCTCTACGATGCGTTCATCTCCAAGGGCATCTTCGGCTGGGACCTCATCGTCAAACGATACTCGGCAGAGCCACGGCGTGTCATGCGCCTGGACCCTGTGCCGGTGAAAGAAGGCGGGATCGCGGACTTCATCGTCTTCAATCCGAATCGCAGCAGCACCTTCACGCGCGACTTCATGAAATCGAAGAGCCTGAACACGCCCTTCCTGGACAAAACGCTTCAGGGCCTGATCGAGCGCGTGATATACCAGGGTGAGGAACTGCTGGTTCAGTGAGGGATCGAGGTCATGGTCAGTGCTGAAGGGCGTCTGCACGAAATCCGATTGGAAAAGTCGCTCTTCAGCGCAACTTTCCTCGGTGCCGCTAGTTTAGTGGACTGAACACGCCATGGAACCGCTCACCCCCAACGATCCCCTCTGGAAACTGCTCGGCCAGTCCAAGCAGGTGCAGCCGCGTCCCAACTTCGTCCAAAATGTGCTGCGTGAAGCCCGTCAAACCCCACAGGAACTGGGTTGGCTGGCACGAGTTTCCGAGTGGTGGCATCAGCGCGAGGGCGTTCCAGGCGGCCTTGCCTGGGCGGCAGTCGCCGTAGTGGCCGTTTCTTTCGTGGCTGCCTTCCAAATGTCTGAGCCCTCTCAGACGACGGCTGAAATGGCCGCGATTTCACCCGCCACCGAGGCCGTGGTCACCGAGACCGATTTTCCGCTGACGCCTGAGTTTGAGACCGAGTGGAAGAGCCTGGAGCAGATGGGGGACCTCCTCGCTGTGCAGGACACGTCTCAGTTCACCGATACGGAAATCAATCTGCTGCTCTATTGACCGGCTGCGGGCTGGCCTTGATCCAGGCGCGCCAGTGAGGCAGCAGCCAGAGCACGATCAGGAGAATCCAAAGAGTGCCCACACAGCAGGCGAGACCGAGGCTGGAAATGCCGCGATTGCCTGCGAAGAACAGGCTGGCGAACCCAATGACGGTGGTCATGCCGGAAAACAACACGGCTTTGCCCGTGGTCGCCTGCACATGGCGGATGTCATTGCCACTGCGCTTGAGGGCTAGCAGCAAATGAATGCCGTAGTCGATGCCAGTGCCCAGCAGCAGCGGGATGGCCGCGAGACTGGCCAAATTCCAACCCAGATCAAAAGCACTCATCGTCGCTGCCAGAGCGCCGAGACCGCCGCCTAACAAGAGAACCGACAAAACCAAGTCGCGCAGGTTTCGAAAGGTGATGAGCAGGGTCACGGCGATGAGGCCGAGGATGGGAAACAACTGCTGATTCAGGTCATGCC
>JAIXVB010000397.1 GCA_027483245.1 Verrucomicrobiaceae bacterium
AGCAGGATGTGGCTGGTGGGACCGAGGATGGAGTTGGCGAGACGGAGGACGGGGTTGGTGGGACCGAGGATGGGGGTTTTCGAGCCTGCGTCCGGGGCTTCCAAGAGCCTCGACAGCAAGATGGCGTCACTCCTCGGAGCGTTAGAGCTCCAGGCGCGGAAGATTCGAGAAGCCGAACATAGCACGGGCTTTCCAGCCCGTGTTCTGTCTTCACCTTTGAGAACAATTCGAGGCTCGAGAGCATTGTGACGCTTTTCCG
Organism: Verrucomicrobiaceae bacterium; assembly: GCA_027483245.1. Lineage (GTDB taxonomy): Bacteria > Verrucomicrobiota > Verrucomicrobiia > Verrucomicrobiales > Verrucomicrobiaceae > Prosthecobacter. The sequence continues at coordinate 260 of JAIXVB010000397.1, forward strand.
GGAGGAGGAAGAGTAGGATTGCTGGCGTTGGAGCTCTTTCCAGTTCTTCCCCGAATCTGCGGACTCTGCGAAATCTGTGGATGATGCGGGATGGGATACCTTCACTCACGGTGGACGTGAGAGCACTCGCGGCTGGAGAATCGAGGACGAGTGCGAGTAGGAGGACGAGGACGAGGCACCTCAGAGAGCATTGTGACGCTTTTCCGGGAGGAGGAGTCAGAGTAGGAGGAAGAGAAGGATTGCTGGCCTCAGAGCCTCTGGAACCTTTTCTCTTTTCCCTTTCCCCTTTCGGCTCCTGTCTTCCACCCTTGCCCTTGGCCCGTCGCTGCCTACCATCATCGCCCCCGCATGAGTTACCCTGAACAAGCCCGACGTGTCATCCGACTCGAGATTGAAGAATTGGAGCGGCTGCATGCGCGCGTTGGCGATGCTTTTACGCAGGCGATCGAAAGACTGCACGGTTGCCTGGAGAAGCGCGGGAAAATCATTGTCTGCGGCGTGGGCAAGAGTGGCAACATCGGCCGCAAGTTGGCGGCGACGCTCAACAGCACGGGGGCGACCACGGTTTGTCTGGATGTCGGCGATGCCTTGCATGGGGACCTGGGTGTGATTGATCCGGGGGATCTGGCCATTTTGCTGAGTTACAGTGGTGAGACGTCGGAACTCCTGGATCTGCTGCCGCATTTGAAACGCCTGGATTTGCCGCTCATCGCCATCACCGGAGTCGCCACCTCCACGTTGGCACGTCATGCCGACTGTGTGCTGGATGTCCAGGTGACCCAAGAGGCCTGCCCGCTGAATCTGGCCCCCACGGCCAGCACCACCACGATGCTCGTCCTGTGCGATGCGCTGGCCATGGTCCTGCTAGAGGCGCGCGGTTTTCAGCAGGAGGACTTCGCCAAGCTGCACCCCGGCGGCTCACTTGGTCGGGCTCTGTTGACACGCGTTTCCGATGTCATGCGCCAAGGTGATCAAGTGGCGTTGGTTCAGCCGCAGACGACCGTGCAGGAGGCGCTGCAAGCCATGACACGTGCCCGCAGTGGGGCTGCTGTCGTGATTCATGCTGATGGTTCGCTGGCCGGTGTCTTCACCCATGGCGACTTCGTCCGTGCGTTCCAAAAGGACCCCGCTATCGCCACTCAACCGGTGTCCCTCTACATGACCCCGCGCCCGGTCAGCATCCAGGCCGACAAGCTCGCCACCGAAGTGCTCGCGGCCCTGCAAAACAATCGTGTGGACGACATCGTCGTCATCGACACCCTGGGCCGTCCGGTCGGCCTCGTAGACACCCAAGATCTCACCCGCCTCCGTCTCGTTTAAACCCTCATGTCCGACCTCGAAACCACCCCTGCTGAAACCGACGCCATCGAGCGCAACTTCGGCCCTCAACCCCTGGACGCTCTCATGAGTGAGCACGCCCTGGGCAATCACGACATCGTTGCTGCTTCCGAAGAACCGATGACACACAAAGCAGTGCAGCGCGCCCGCAAAGGTCGCCGCCTGACCAAGCACATGCAGCGCCGCATGGTCGCGGCCCTCAATCGGGCGGTCACCCTTCAGGGCAAGACCTTGGAAAAGGAATGGGGCGTGAGTGATCTCTTCAACTACTGAAGCCAGCCCACAAAGAGGCCTGCGGCCTCTGAATCGTGAAACCTGAATACCGCCCCCTGAACACGGGTCACCCCCACTGAAGACATGCGCATCGAACTCGTCAACACAGGCACTGAGCTCTGTCTCGGTGATACCATCAATACCAACGCCGCCTGGATCGGCCAACGCATGGCGGCTTTGGGCTTGGAAGTGGCGCGGCAGACGATTGTGCCGGATGGCGGCGCGGTGCGAGAGGCGATCGAAGAGGCGGCGGCACGTGCGGATGTGGTGCTGATCTCCGGGGGGCTGGGGCCCACGAATGACGATGTCACGCGGGAGTCCACGGCAGAGCTCCTGGGTTTGTCGATGCAGCAGGACGCCGCCGTGACGGCTCATCTCGAATCCTATTTTAACAAACGCAACAAACCCGTCAGCGCGGCAACTTTGCGTCAGGCCATGGTGCCGGTGGGAGCCGTGGTCATGGACAATGCTTTTGGCACCGCGCCTGGCTTGTATTTCCCGGCCGAACTCGCTGCAGCACGGGGCTGGCACAGTCATCTTTTCCTGCTGCCTGGGCCACCGCGTGAGCTGAAGCCGATGGTGGAGAGCTGGGTCGAACCGCGCCTGCGTGCGCTGCTGCCCGATGGGGACACGCGCCGCGTCATCTATCTGAGAATCACGGGCATTGGCGAGTCGGACATTGTTGAAAAAGTCGAGAAGGATCTGGAAGCCATCGCAGGTCTGGAGCTCGGTTACTGCATTGGCAAAGGCGATGTCGATGTGCGACTGGCGGGTCAAATTGGCCCGGTGGAGCAGGCGGCTACGCTCGTGCGCGAGCGTCTGGGAGATTGCATCGTGTCGGAAGATCGTCGTGTGCTCGAAGAGGTGCTCGTTCAGGAATTGGCCGCGCGGGGTCAATGGTTGGCCACGGCAGAGTCCTGCACGGGCGGTTATCTCTCCAGCCGCATCACGGATGTCAGCGGCTCATCGCGGGTCTTTGGTCATGGCTTCATCACGTATGCGAATGAGGCGAAGGCTCAGCATTTGGGCGTGCCCCTGGCTTTGATCGAATCCCACGGTGCCGTCAGTGAAGAGGTCGCCACGGCCATGGCGGAGGGCTGCTTGCGGGTCTCGGGCGCGGATCATGCGCTGGCGATCACGGGCATCGCCGGGCCCACTGGTGGCACGGAGGGAAAACCCGTGGGCACGGTGTTTGTCGGGCTCGCTTCCAAAGGCGGACTGCCCACCGTGGTGCGGCGCTATTATTACCCGGGCGCTCGCGATCGGTTCAAACTGCTCACCTCCCAGGCTGCCATGGAGATGCTGCGTCGTCGGTTGCTTGGGATCACGATCCCCGGCTAAAGCGACACCGGCACGAAAAAGGGCTGGGTGTGTGCCCAGCCCTTTTAAAAATGACGTCGGTCGTTGAAGTGCGACTAGGTCGTCTCAAGACCGCGAGCCATGACCACCTTGCCGGTGCGCACGGTTTCCACGATGTCGAACTTGCTCAGCAAGCGTACGGCAGCGTCCAGTTTGTCGGTGTTGCCGCTGATCATGGCGATGAGGCTGTCTTCCTGAAGGTCCACCGTCTTGCCATTGTAATGCTCGACGATTTGCAGGATCTCCGTGCGCTGATTTGGACCGGCGGCGATCTTGACCAGCACCAGTTCCTTGGCCACGGCATCGCGGTCGTTGTGCTCGATGCCATGGATGACGTCGATCAGCTTGTTCACCTGCATGATGATCTGGTGCAGGCCTTCGGGATGACCACTGATGCCGATGGTCATGCGGCTGAAGCGTGGATCGCGTGTCTGGGACACGACGAGGGATTCGATGTTGAATCCGCGGCGGCTGAACACGGCGCAGATGCGTCCGAGAACGCCCGGCTGATTGTTCACCAGCACGCTCAGCGTGTGGATGTTGATGATGTCCGCCTGAGGGGCGGGCTTTTTATCGGTGGTGGCGGGGATGCGGTCGCTCATGGTTCTGTTGATTGAAGGGGTGAAAGGAAGCGGGGAACGTGGGTTGAAGAAAGGGGGCGAAAACGAGAAGCTTTGTGGCTCAATCCTTTGTTTTTTTCACGGTTCCCTTTTCGCGGGTTGTTGGAAGTGACTGTGATTTGATCCTCTGACGCGCCATTTTCACATACTCCGGCTGGCGCTCGATGCCGATCCAGCGTCGGCCCAGGGCCTGAGCAGCGATGGCGGTGGTGCCGCTGCCGAGGAAAGGATCCAGCACGAGGTCATCGGGATCCGTGCTGCAGGCGATCAGTTTGTGAATCAGGCGCAGGGGTTTCTGGCTGGGGTGCCCGACTTTCTCTTTGTGCATGCCTTTGAGGCTGGGCACGCGGAGAATGTTGGTGGCGTATTTTCCCATCTTGAGGTGTTCCTTGCGGGCCTTCAGGTCTTTGTAACGCGTGTCACGCAGATACTCGGTGATGGTCTTCGCACTGTAAGGCAGGCGCACGGCGTTTTTGTTGAACTTCACCGTCTCACCTTTGCGCAGCACGAGGATCATCTCGTATTGCGGGGTGAAACTGTCCCGGCGCTCATTGTAGCCCACCGCACGATCCCAGATGATGAGATCGTGAAAGGAATGCTGCTGGGTGAGCCGAGACATGAGGTGAAGGAACGTGTGTTCGCGTTTGCCTAACTGACCGAAGATGAAGCAGAGGCCATCCTCTTTGAGAACGCGCAGGCATTGGCCGACCCACTTCTCGCACCAGGCGAGGTAAGCTTCCGGCGTTTTCCATTGCGTGTCCCAAGCTTCATCTTCGAGGACGTTAAAGTAAGGAGGGTCTGCGATGATGACCTGGGCGCTGTCGTCAGCGAGCTTTTTGAGCTCTTTGAGGGCGTCACCTTGGTGGAGCATCGGAGAGAGGGAAAAGGGGTAAGGGAAAAGAGAAAAGGAAAACCAGGTTAACGAGACAATTTGGTGATCATGGAATTGAGCATCCTTTTGATTTCATTGCTGAGAAACGATAGCTCTTTCACTGTCTCTGATGTCGTGAATTGCAGTTGGATGGCGAGTTCGAGTTGAGTCTGGGCTTCGAAAAGAGATCCTCGGGCAATTTGAAGAAATCGAACGTAGTCCAAGGTGGTGCCACGTCCGCTTCCTTCTGCAATGTTTGAGGGCACGAATACCGACGATCTGCGTAACTGAGAGGTTAGGCCAAATTGTTCTTGTTTCGGAAAAAGGGAGGTCGTTTCATAAACCAACTTCACCAGAGCCATCGCTTTCTGCCAAACGATGAGATCGCGATAACTCTGGATTTCTGGGCTCATGCCTTTTCTCTTATCCCTTTTCCCTTCTGCTAGGTTCTAGGTAGAACCGGTCGGCTTTTCCATCTTATGCTTCGGCGCTTCGATGATCATGTCTTCCAGAGCGGCCCCGGCAGGGATCATCGGGAACACGTTTTCATACTTGATGCACTCAGCTTCGATGATGCAGGGACCGTCATTGTAATCGAGGGCCTGCTGCAGGATGCGCTCCACGTCGGCTGGGCGGCGGATGTGGAAACCTTTGATGCCGTAGGCTTCACCCAGCTTCACGAAGTCAGGGTTGCCCACCAGATCCACACCGCTCTCGCGGTTCTCGAAGAACAGTTCCTGCCACTGGCGCACCATGCCCAGGTAGCTGTTGTTCAGCACGATGATCTTGATCGGCAGCTTGTGAATCGCGGCGGTGGCCAGTTCAAACAAGGTCATCTGGAAACCACCGTCACCGGAGATGGAAACCACAAGCTTATCAGGGCAGGCGAGCTGCGCACCGATGGCGGCAGGGAAACCAAAGCCCATGGTGCCGGCGCCGCCGGAGCTGATCCAGTGGTAGCTGGCGTCGTTCTTGTAGAACTGTGCGGCCCACATCTGATGCTGACCCACGTCGGTCGTGATGATGGCCTTGCCCTGAGTCAGGGTGTAGAGTTCATCGATTACCTGCTGCATGCGCAGGCCACCTTGTTTCTTGTAGGCGAGCGGGAATTTTTTCTTGTAGCCGTCCACATGAGCCAGCCATTCTTCGGTCGGCAGTTTCTCAGCGTGGGGCAGAAGAGCTGCCAGGGCCGCTTTGGCGTCGCCTTTGATGGCCACGTCCACCTGGATCATCTTGTTGAACTCAGCGGCATCGATGTCGATGTGGATGAGCTTGGCATTGCGGCCAAATTTGTCTGGCTTGCCAATGATGCGGTCATCAAAGCGGGAACCCACGTTGAGGATCAAGTCGGCTTCACAGATGGCCTTGTTGGCATAGGCAGTGCCGTGCATGCCGAGCATGCCCAAGGACAGCGGATGCGTCTCAGGGAACACACCTTTGCCGAGCAGGGTGGTCGTCACGGGAGCCCCCAGTGTTTCGGCGAGTTTCAGCAATTCCTTGTCAGCACGGGCGATCATCGCCCCCTGACCAGCGAGGATGATGGGGCGCTTGGACTGGGAAATCAGGCGTGCGGCTTCATGGATGCCTTTCGGGTCGATCTTGAAGGCCTCTTCAGGATGGTAACCGGGAAGATCCATCGGCTCGTCAAAGGTCCCGGTGAAGGCACCTTGGCTTTTGTCTTTCGGAATGTCGATCAGCACAGGACCGGGGCGGCCGGTGGTGGCGATGTGGTAGGCCTCACGAGCAATGCGGGGGATCGCATTGGTGTCCTTCACCAAGTAATTGTGTTTCACCACGGGAGCGGTGATGTTGAAGATGTCGGCTTCCTGGAAGGCGTCTTTGCCCAGCATCCAGCTCACGGTCTGGCCGCAGAGCACGATCATGGGCACGCTGTCCATCTGAGCGGTCATCAGACCGGTGATGGTATTGCCAGCCCCAGGGCCAGAGGTCACCAGCACCACGGCTGGTTTGCCTGTCGCACGGGCATAACCATCGGCCATGTGCACCGCACCCTGCTCATGACGAACGAGGACGAACTTCATGTCCGTCTTCATGGTTTCCAAGGCGTCGAAGATCGGGATGGCCGCGCCGCCCGAATATCCGAACACGTATTCGATGCCGAGATCGGCCAGGGTTTTGATCAGCGCCTGTGCGCCGTCTAGTTTTGAGGTGCTCATGTGGTTGTCTGGTGAAAATTGCGTTTTCGAGGGTGACTTTGAATCAGTTTGGCGAAATCACAAGGCAAAGTTTGCTGATTTTGATTCAAAATGACATTCGATGATGATTTGTGTGTTCAAAAATTGCTAAAATTAACCGAAATGAGGTCTTTGGGGACGGTGTGGGTTTGAAAAAGAGAATTGATGTAGCCGCGGCTCTTCTGCGCGGTCGGTCCTCTGTGGAAGAATCTCGGCTTTGTGTGGCATGAGGTCTGTGATATGACCACCCATGGAAAACTGTGACTTCTGTGGCCAATCCGGGGCGACTCAGATCGCGGACCTGCGGATCTGCGATGACTGTTACATTGCCAAGGGATCCTGCTGCGGTGTTGAAGAGTGCGACGAGGAAGAAAAACCGGCGGTGACTGAACCTCCAGAGGGAATCTGCAAGGGTTGAGCACGAGGCTGCGTTCTTTGTGCCCTTTTGATCATGAGCCCGGCACGTCTTCTCACTTTATTCTCCATAGTCTCCCTCACCAGCCTTCACGCGGAGCCGCAGTGGATCTGGAGCTCTCCAAAAGCCCAAGCCCAAGAGAAGGCGACCTTTCAGCACAGCTTCGATCTGAAACTGACGCCGAAGTCAGCCACGCTGAGCCTGACCTGCGACAACGGCGCGACGGTGTTCATCAACGGCAAAAAGGCGGCGGTGAATGAAGACTGGCAACAGCCGATCAAGGTCGATGTCATCAAGCTGCTGGAACTGGGCGGCAAAAATGTGATCGAAGTGCAGGCGACGAACAAAGGTGGCAGCGCGGGTTTGATCGCGAAGCTGGAACTGGCGAAGCAGCAGGGCGGCCTAGAAGTGATCGAGACCAACGCACAGTGGCAGGCCTCACCGACAGGTAAGACCGAGTGGAAACCTGTCACGGTGCTCGGGGCCTATGGCTCAGGGCCGTGGGGAAAGGTGTTTGATGGCAAAATCGGTAGTTCTAAAGGGGATGGCACCGTGGTGGCCGCTGCGGATGTGACGGTGCCGAAGGGCTTCAAGGTGGAACTGCTGTACACGGTGCCCAAAGAAGAGCAGGGCTCCTGGGTGGCACTGACGACGGATGACAAGGGCCGCCTGATCGCCTGTGATCAATATGGAGCGCTGTATCGCATGAACGTGCCTGCGATTGGCAAGACGGAGCTTTTGAAACCTGAGAAGCTTAAAATCGAGTTCGGAAAGGCGCATGGTCTGCTGCATGCCTTTGGCAGCCTCTATGTGATGGTGAATGAGAATGGCAAGGACAATGGCCTCTATCGCCTGAATGACACGGATGGAGATGATCAGTATGACAAGACGGAAAAACTGGTGACAATGGCCGGCGGTGGGGAACACGGTCTGCACAGCATGGTCGTGAGCCCAGATGGCAAACGCATCTATTTCAATGCCGGCAATCATGCGCAGTTGCCGAATGAACTGAGCAAGAGCCGCCCGGCGAAACTGTGGGATGAAGATCACATCCTGCCGCGCATGTGGGATGCCAATGGCCACGCCCGTGGCATCATGGCTCCGGGTGGATTTGTGTGCAGCATGGACCCGGATGGAAAGGACGTGGAGCTCTTTTGTTATGGCTTCCGCAATCAGTTCGATATCACCTTTGATCTGAGTGGGGAACTCTTCACCTACGATGCCGACATGGAGTGGGACATCGGCAGTCCCTGGTATCGCCCCACACGGGTGAACCATTGTGTGAGCGGTGCGGATTATGGCTGGCGCAGCGGCAGTGGCAAATGGCCGCAGTATTACCCTGACAGCCTGCCCACGACTTTGGACATCGGCCCCGGCAGCCCCACGGGCGTTGTCAGTGGGAAAGGCGCAAAGTTTCCTGCCAAGTATCAGCGTGCGGTCTTCGTCAATGACTGGACCTATGGCACCATGTGGGCCATCCACCTGCAACCCAAGGGCGGCAGTTTCCTGGCAGAGAAAGAGGAGTTTGTATTCGGCAAACCCTTGCCACTCACGGATGTGATCATTCACCCCCAAGATGGTGCCATGTATCTGGCCATTGGCGGACGGCGCACTCAGTCAGGAGTGTATCGCGTGAGTTATGTCGGTGAAGAGTCCACCGCTCCTGTGGCGGCGCTGCCTCTGGATGAAGAAACGCGGATGCGCCAGACCCTGGAAGCCATGCACCAAGATGGAGGCGACCCCCAGAAAATCCTGGCCGCTGCTTGGTCCTACCTCAGCCACAGCGATCGCCACGTGCGTTACGCAGCCCGCGTGGCCATCGAGCGACTGCCGCAGGATCTGTGGCGTGAGAAAGCGCTGAATGAAACGCAGCCCATGGCGCTGATCGAAGGCATCATTGCCCTTGCACGGGTGAACGGCACGAAGGCCGAGGCCCCGAAGACCAAACCGGCGGCAGGTGCCTCCTCCGCAGCGATTGGTGAGGTCAGCCCCGACAAGGTGGCTCTGCAAATTCAGATGCTGAAAGCTTTAAGCCGTCTTGATGGCGCGACATTGAGTCTGAATCAGAATCTGGCGGCGCTGCGTGCATTGCAACTGGTGCTCATCCGTCTTGGCAAACCCGACGCCGAGGTTTGTGCGAGCATCGTGGAGAACCTGGAGCCGCTGTATCCCAGCACAGACGACAGCGTGAACCGTGAGCTTTGCCAGCTGCTCATCGTGCTGGATTCCGAGAAGGCACCCTCCAAGACTCTGGCGCTGATGGCCACGGCAAAGGATGATTTCCAAGCAGTGGCGACCGATGCTGTGCTCAGTCGCAATGATGGTTATGCCAATGCAGCGCGTGCCGCCGCTGGCAGTCGCCCGAATGCGCAGCAGATCGCTTACATGTTCGCTCTGCGGAATGCCAAGGTGGGCTGGACAACCGATCTGCGGAAGACCTTCTTCTCCTGGTTCCCGCGCGCTCGCACCTGGAAGGGTGGCAACAGCTTCAAGGGCTTCATTGAAAACATCCGCAAGGAGTCGCTGGTCACCTTTGTGCCTGAATCGGAACGTGCGGAAATGGATGCGCTGAGCAGCAAGGTGGAAGGCGCAGACATCCCGAATTACGTGGCGCCCAAAGGCCCTGGTCGTGCCTGGAGTGTGGATGAAGTGGTGGCCCTGACGAGTGGTGGAATCAAAGGCCGAAACTACAAGAATGGTGAGGCGATGTATCGCAGCGTGATGTGCGCGACCTGCCATCGTTTCAATGGCGATGGCGGCAGCATCGGCCCTGATCTCACGGGCACGGGCAACCGCTACACGATGCGTGACTTGATGGAAAACATCGTCGATCCGAGCAAGGTCATCTCCGACCAATACGACAGCCATCAGATCACCAAGAAGGATGGCAGCACGATCTTGGGTCGCATCGTGGTGGAGGAGAATGGCAAGGTCTTTGTGATGGCCAATCCCTTTGCCCCGAATGATCAACTGGCGATTGATGAAAAGGACATCGCCAGCAAAGAAACGCGCAAGGTTTCCATGATGCCCCCAGGCTTGATCAATGCGCTGAATCAGGACGAACTGCTGGACTTGATCGCTTACTTGATGAGCGGTGGCAATGCGCAGGACAAGGTCTTCCAATGAGTCGAGTTCCGGTGGCCGGCGCGTGCGAATGAGCTTTTCGTTTGCGCTCGCCGCTGCTGCCGCTAAGGCATGGAATGGCGCGGGCGTCTTCATGACTCCGCGTTTTCTTTATCAAGCCCGAGTCAGCATGATGACTCGGCAGCCATTTCGCAGATGCAGGGAAGACCGTGAAAGTCGGTCACAGTGGCGCTGCGGTAACGGGTCACAATTTCACAACGTGAAGGTCAGCGATGACCTTCAGGTAAAGTCAATCGGAGGGGTTTCTTTCCGGTGAAGGCGAGTGAGAAAGGCGTGGGGGAAACCTCACAGAAACCCGGAGTCCGAATATCTCGCTGCGAATGCTCACACCCGCCGCTCCAAGTGGAGACAGGTGGGTACACACTTCATCGCAACAATGAAGGGTGGGATCGAATGCCCATGAGGGGTCTGCCTTGCCCAAAGGCGGACACGTCCGCATGTGTGCTCGCTCTTGCCGCAAGTTAGCAAGACATCCAATGACCAATCGTAGAATGAAAAACCGTGCTCTGATGAGCTCGGTAGGAATCGCCATCTTCAGTGCCCGCCTTTTGTCCGGTGCCGAAGAAACCGAAGTGAAAAAAACCGACGCTGAGTCGCTGCCGCCTGTGGTGGTGACCGCGACGAAGACCGAGACCGAAGTCAGCAAGACAGCGGCCTCCATCACGGTGATCGATCGTGCCAAAATCGACCAAGAACAGTATCGCCTGATGACCGATGCCCTGCGCAGTGTGCCGGGCCTCACCATCGCGAATCGTGGTGGCCCTGGAACCCAGGCGACCGTGCTGATGCGTGGCACCAAGTCCGAGCACACCTCCGTGCTCATTGATGGACGACCCATGCCGACAAACCTCGCGGGTCTCTTCAATCTGGAGACGACACCGCTGGACAATGTCGAGCGGATTGAAGTCCTGCGTGGCCCTGCCGCCAGCCTTTACGGTGGCAAGACCATTGGGGGCGTGATCAATATCATCACCCGCACCGGACGTGGTTTGGAGAAACCCGAGAACACTGTGTTTTTCGAAGCCGGTAGCTACGGCACCTTCCGCGAAGGGCTGAGCAGCCTTGGCTCGGTAGGTGATCTCGATTGGGCCTTTGAACTGGGCCGCACAGACATCCAGGGGCAGCGCATCAATAGCCAAGTGCAGCAGACCAGTGGTTCAGGTCGCATCGGTTATCAGATCGATGAGACCCTGCGTTTCGACCTCGATCTGCGTTCCTATGAATCCATTGTGGGTTCGCCAGGCAATCGCCTGCAAAACCGCGACGACGATCAGGTGCGCACCGAGTTCTGGAGTGTGTCTCCACGCCTGGTGTGGGACACGACGGACATCTGGAAACAAACGCTGACTTATTCCTACAGCCGCTCACGCCAAGTGGCGATCAACGCAGCGAACAACGGCCTCTTTGCCCCACCGGACAATCGGCTCTCTGTCACCACGCAGTTCCTCGAATACCAGAGCGAGATCAAAGCTCTGGATTGGTGGACGATCACGGCGGGAGCTTGGTTGCAAGACCTGAGCTACACCCGCTTCAATGATACGGCGGGCTTGGTGGACATTGATCAAAATGAAACCAACTGGGCGCTGTTTGTGCAGTCGCAGATGGAGATCACCAAGGATCTGACATTCCTCACCGGTGTGCGGTATGACAGCTACTCGGACTTTGACGACGCAGCGACTTGGCGTGCTGGCCTCAGCTACCGTGTGCCGGTGCTGCAAACCCTCCTGCATGCCAACTATGGCACTGCTTTTTCTCCACCGAGCCCGCAGGATCGTGAACTGGTCCTGTTTGGCAATCCGCTGCTGGCCAAACCAGAGCGCAGCCGTGGTTTTGAGATCGGCTTTGAGCAGCCCATCTCTGCGGCCAAGGCAAGCTTTAGCGCGACTTATTTCCAGAATGATCTGCGTGACACCTATCAGTTCGACCTCGCCACCTTTGCTCTTCAGCCGATTGGCGAGGCGCGGACGCGTGGCGTGGAATTGGGCGCGGTTTGGCAGCCCTGCACGGCCCTTGGTTTCAATGCCAGCTACACCTATCTTGATGCCGATGACACAGAGGCCAATGTCCGCCTCGTGCGCCGTCCGCGTCAGAGCATCTCCGGCGGCATGACCTTGAAACCGCATGAAGATGTAACCGTGAGCCTGTCCGCGGACTATGTGATGGATCGCGAGGACTTTGATCCGGTGAGCTTTGCTCAGACAGATCTGGAGGACTACCTGGTGGCTCGTCTTGCGCTCAACTGGCGTGTCTGCAAGAACGTGGAGCTGTTTGGCCGCATCGAGAATCTCTTTGGCGACCGCTATGAAGAGGTTGCCGGTTTCCCGGCCTACAGCACGGGAGCATATGCAGGCGTGAAGCTGCGTTTCTAAGGTAGATGGCGCTTGGTTTGGCAGGCGGTGCTCGTGCGGGCACCGCCTGTTTTTCTGAGGTGCGAACTGGGATGTTTGTAAAAACTCTCTTGGCAGGTTCCGGGGAATCGCCACGATACGCGCCCACCTCCATGACCCGCACTGAAGCTTACCTCGCCTTGAATTTGATCCCCCAAATCGGGCCTGTTCGGGTGCGTCGTTTGCTCGCCTTCTTTGGTTCGCCAGAGCGTATCCTGATGGCCAAGGCGTCGGAGATTCTCGAGGTGGAAGGTTTTGGCCAAGTGCAGGCAGAAGCAGTCGCTGGCTGGGAGCAGACGATCAAGCTGGAGGCTGAACTGAAAAAGATCAGCGAGCGTGACCTGACCATCTTGACGCAAGAAGATGACCTGTATCCCCCCGCGCTGAAGACGATTCATGATCCACCGCTGGTGCTCTATGTCTGGGGCGAGATCACAGCGCGGGATCATCACAGCATTGGCGTGGTGGGCAGTCGTCATGCGACGATGTATGGCCTGAATGCGACGAAGAAGCTCAGCTATCAGATCGCCTTCGCTGGCTTCAGTGTCATCAGCGGTCTGGCGCGTGGCATTGATACCGCTGCGCATGAGGCCGCCCTGGCTGCAAATGGCCGCACCATCGCGGTGATCGGTTCAGGCATTGGCAAACTTTACCCACCTGAAAACAAATCGCTGGCGGAACGAATCACCAAACAGGGAGCGGTGGTCAGTGAATACGCGGTGGATCGAATGGCCGACAAACAGACCTTTCCGTATCGCAATCGCATCGTCGCGGGCTGGAGCAGTGGACTGCTGGTGGTGGAGGCACCTCTGCGCAGTGGCTCGCTGATCACGGCCGAGCAGGCCTCCGAACAAGGGCGCACGGTGTATGCGGTGCCGGGTCCGATTGACAAACCCACCTCGGCTGGCTGCAATCAACTGATCAAGGACGGAGCGCGGCTGGTGATGGATGGCGCGGACATCCTGGATGATTTCACGCAGTTGTTTCCGGCGTCCCTGCTGCCTCCGAAATCGGATAGCGCGGCGTCGGGATCGGGGGCCAAGGCGGTGCCGATTGCAAAGCTGAGTCTGGAGGAAGAGATCCTGTTTGCCGCCATCACTGCCGATCCGGTGCACATTGAGGACCTCATCACGCAGTCGGGTCTGACTCCGGCCACGGTGAATGTCACGCTGATGCGTCTGGAAATGAAGCGTCTGATTCGCAGTTTGCCTGGGCGGCATTATCAGCGCCCAGTGGGCCGATGAGACGCCAAGACTCTTGCCCGTGCGTATGAGATGAGGTAGGCATCTTGCCCCCTTCCAAAACCTGACCATGCGCATCCTTCATCTCACGCCCGGCACCGGCACCTTTCATTGTGGTAGCTGCCTACGCGACAATGCCCTCATCAAGGCGCTGCGTTCACGGGGGCATGACGCGCTCATGGCACCTTTGTATTTGCCGTTGGTTACCGATCGCGAGGCCGCCAGCCCAGAGATCCCGGTGCAGGTCGGTGGCATCTCGCTTTACCTGGTTCAGAAGTTTCCGTTCCTGCGTTTCCTGCCGCGTTTTGTTCACGGCTGGCTGAAAAAGCCGGAGCGTCTGCGGTCGGCGGCGCGCCACATGGGCATGACCAGCGCACGTGATCTGGGCGAGATGACCTTGGGGGCGTTGCAGGGGGAGTCCGGCAATCAGTGGTCGGAGTGGCGACTGCTGATCGATTGGATCAAAAATGAGGCCAAGCCTGACGTGGTGTCGCTTTCCAACAGCCTGCTCATGGGCTTGTGCCCCACCATTCAGCGTGATCTGGGCATTCCCGTGGTGGTGTCTCTTCAGGGGGAGGATTCTTTCCTGGATACCCTGGTCGATCCCTATCGCGAGCAGTCCTGGGCGGCCATGCGTGAGAATGCTCAGTTCGTCAGTCGCTTTGTCGCGCCGAGCCGCTTCTATGCGGAGTTGATGCAGGAGAAACTGGGCGTGCGGGCTGATCAAATTTCAGTCGTTTACAATGGTCTCGATGCCACGTCCTTCAGCACGGCAGACCCGGATCCGAACTGGCCGGTCATTGGTTACTTCGCTCGCATGATTCATGGCAAAGGCCTGACCACTTTGGTGGATGCCTTCATCGAACTTGCCAATCGTGGCACGGTCACACGCGTGAAGTTAAAAATCGGTGGGGCCAAGACACCCGTGGATGAAAAGTATGTGCGTGGGCTGCAGGACAAGCTGAAAAAGGCAGGTTATGCCCAGCGCGTGGAATGGCACCCCAACGTGAGCTTTTCAGACAAGCTGAAGTTCTTCCGCAATCTCACCGTGATGTCAGTGCCGGCCACCTATGGCGAGGCTTTTGGTCTCTACATCGTCGAGGCCATGGCCAGTGGCGTGCCCGTGGTGCAGCCAGAGCACGGCGCTTTTCCTGAGCTGATCCAACTCACGGGTGGCGGTGTACTTTGTCCGCCGGATGATCCTGTGGCGCTGGCAAATGTGCTGGAAAAGCTGCTGCTCGATGATCATGAGCGGGAGCAACTGACGAATCGTGGCATGGCCGGTGTGCGGACTGAATTCAGTGCGGTGAAAATGGCCGAGCGTTTCGAAGCGGCGCTGATCTCGGCACGCGAGTCCTTCATCCCTTGATTTTCCAAGTGATGCCGATGCTTCATCTAGGGGCTAAGAACTGGCAGGCTCGTCTTGTTAGCTTCCTCAGTGCCTGGATGGCTTGGGGGGGTGTCAGTGCCCAAGAACCTGCTTTGACACGTCATGATTTTTCAGGCCCGGGCATGTTCACGACCTTTCGCATTTCGTGCTACACAGAGACGAAAGAACAGGCTGAGCAGGCCACCGAAGCCTGTTTCAAGCGCATCGCGGCCCTGAATGCCCTGTTCACGGATTACGATCCGACCAGTGAACTGATGCGGTTGTGTGCTCCTGGGGTGGTTTATCCGGTTCAGGTCGGACCTGAAATGCATGACTTGCTGCGGCGTTCGCGTGAGCTTTCGCAAAAAACCGAGGGAGCCTTCGACATCACCTGTGGTCATCTTTCGCAGCTCTGGCGGCGAGCGAAACGTCAGCAAAAGTATCCTCCTCAGGATCGCCTCCAGCAGGCCGTGGCAAAGATCGGCGCGGGGCGTATTCAGGTCTTGGAGAACTCGCAGATCAGTCTGCAATCCGGAACGCTGCTGGATGTCGGCGGCATTGCCAAAGGTTACGCCGCAGATGAATGCCTGCGACTTTTGAAGCAGCGTGGCATTCCGCGCGCCGTCGTGTTGGCAGGGGGTGACACTGCGATCGGAGAGCCACCTCCAGACGCGGAAGGTTGGGAAATCAAGCTGCGAACGTTCACCAAAGTCGGTGAGGACGATGATCTCACCGTGTTGCATCTGGCTCGCTGTGGGGTCTCGACTTCGGGTGACCTTTACCAGTTCATGGAGTTGGAAGGGAAACGGTACTCGCACATCATCGATCCACGCACGGGCCAGGCCTTGACCCAGCGTGTGGCCTGTTCAGTGATCGCACCGGATTGCACCACCAGTGATGCCCTGGCCACGGCCATGTGTGTGCTGGGCCGGGAGAAAGGAACCGAGGTGGCAAAGCATCTGCCCGGGGTGCAGGTTCGTTTTGCCACGGAGAGTCCCTGACGCGAGCAAGCTGTCGCCCGCTTGCGCTGCTCTTCACGCTCGCCATCCATCTCGCCATGCCTCGGATCCCGGAAGAAATCCTTCAGCAAGTGCTCGCCGCCACGGACATCGTGGACTTGGTGGGGCGCTCGGTGAAGTTGCGCCGGGCGGGCACGAATTTTCTGGGGCTGTGTCCTTTTCACAATGAGAAGTCGCCCTCCTTCAATGTGAGTCAGTCGCGCGGTCGTTATCATTGCTTCGGCTGCGGAGCGGATGGGAATGCCTTTCAATTCATCATGAATCATGAGGGGCTGACCTTCATGGAAGCGGTGAAAAGACTGGCGGACACAGCAGGCATTCGCATCCAGGAGGAAGTCTGGGACGCCAATGCAGAGCAAGCGGCCAAACAGCGCACGGCCATCATCCGAGTGCATCAGGAAGTGGCGGCCTGGTATCATGATTTGCTGATGAAGCACCCGTTGGCGGATGATGCGCGGCAGTATTTAAAAAGCCGTGGCATGAACTCGGACATCGCCAAACGATGGCAGCTCGGTTACGCGCCTGCTTCCATGCAACTGCTGCGACAGTGGGCCATGAAACACCAGTTCAGTCAGCAACTGCTGCTGGACTCGGGGCTTTTGGCCAACAGTGAGGAGCGTGGCGACGTTTACGCACGTTTTCGACATCGGCTGATGTTTCCGATCCGCAATGACAACCGTGAGGTCATCGCTTTCAGCGGACGTTTGCTCAGCCCCGACGCCAAAACGGCGAAGTATTTGAACTCGGCCGAGACACCGATTTTTAACAAGAGCAAGGTGCTGTTTGGCTTCGACAAGTCGAAGATGGCCATCAGCAAAGCCAGCCAAGCTATCGTGTGCGAGGGGCAGATCGACATGCTCATGATGTATGAGGCTGGGTTCCACAACGTCGTCGCTTCCCAGGGCACCTCATTCACGGAACATCATGCCCGGATTCTGAAACGTCATGCTGATGAAGTCGTGCTGTGTTTTGACTCGGACAATGCGGGTTACAAAGCCGCAGAGCGTTCGTTTCGTGAACTGGCCCCCACAGGATTGAATGTGAAAGTGGCCACGTTGCCTCCAGGCGAGGACCCGGATTCCTTGATCCGCAAACAAGGCGTCGAGGCCTTTGCCAAGCTGCTGGCAGGTGCCAAGGACTTCATGGACTATCAGGTGGAGAACGCCGGAGCGCGGCGAAATCTCGAGGAGATGCGTGAGCGCATTCGTTTTGCTGAGGAAATGACCGCCAACATTCGGCTTCTCGACAGCCCCGTGGCTCGTGAATCCGCCATCCAGCGGGTGGCCATTCGTCTGGGCATTCCCGAAGCCACGATGCGCAAACTCATCGCCAAACCTCCGCAGGGTGGGGCAGGGAGAAGGACTGCCGAAACCTCGTCGGAGCGCCCCGGGCAGAAGCTTTTTGCTGCCCAGGACAAAACGGCGGGCCTGCTCTGCCAGATGGCTTTGGCAGACCCCGAAGTGCTGAAATGGCTGCGTGAAAGTGGCCGTGAACAGGTGCTGCGAGATCTCCCGGGGGCCGAGTTGCTGGGCTTGGTTTGGCGGGGGCAGTTTGATCCTGCCGAGCCTTCAGCGCTGAATGCCTTCCTCGCTGGCCTGGACCCCGAAGAGGAGGCAGCGCTCTCGCTGGTGCTGCATCAGCCAAAGCCACCGGGAAGTCTGGAAGATGCGAAACATGCGCTGGGAGCCCTCGAACTGGCGCGCACGCGAATGCTCAAACAGCGCCTCGAAACTCAGCTCAAGCAGCCGGGTTTATCCCGTGAAGATGCCGAAGAAATCCAGCGTGAAATTATGGAACTTCACCGTGAGTTGATCGCCGCCCGTGGCAGTCTCGTTTAGTGCTCTGCAAAGGATCCTCTGGCATCTGCTAGGAAGTCAAAGAATGCCTTGACCAGGGTCAGGACCCCCAGATATTCGTCGGCTCTCCGCCCACCCCGGAAAGTCCAGCCCCCAGGAACTTCGCGGCACCTATGGCCGTCCCCAAAAAAACATCCCCAGGAAAGCCCTCCGGCAAAAAGCCAGCGTCGAAACCCAAGGTCAAAGCTTCTGCGAAAAGCAGTGCTGAGCAGCCTGAGGTCAAGCGCAAGCGCGGACGTCCACGCATCCATCCGGTTGAGGAAAAGTCAGCGACTGAAAATTTGGTCGGGCCTGATGGACAACCGATCAAACGCAAGCGCGGCAGACCGCCGAAGCACGCCTACACGCCTGCTTTGCCGACGGTGATTTACGATGACATCAATGCGCCCGAAGTTCAGACCCGGCTGCGCAATCTGATTCGCCTCGCCAAAGACCAAGATCATTTGAGTTGGGATGATGTGAACGAGGCGCTCCCTGCGGGCATCGTCACGCCTGATTTGATCGACGAAGTCCTCACCCGTCTCCGGGCGATGGAGATCAAGGTCATCGAGGAAGCCGATGGCGTCATCGCAAGGCAGCGTCAGGCTGCGGCGACCGTCGAGGGCGCTCCAGTCGAAGAGAAAGCGGATTCGACCAAGCTGGACATGCTGGACGATCCTGTTCGCATGTATTTGCGTCAAATGGGGCAGGTGCCTCTGCTGACCCGTGAGCAGGAAATCCAGATCTCCAAACGGATCGAAAAAGCCGAAGTCAGTCTCCACCACTGCCTGCAAAATGTTGGCTTTGTCGGTCACAACTACCTCCAATTCGCTGAAAGTCTGGCGGGTGGGATGGAGCGCTTTGACAGGCTGGTGATTGATCGCAAAGCAGAAGAACGAGACACCTATTTCAAAAAACTGACGCCGCTGATCCAGCAGGTGCGTCAGGAATACGAAAAGTGCAGTGACCTCTACAAAACCAGTGTCACGGCCTCGGCTCGAAAAAAAGATGCCGCGCTGAGTGCATTCAACACGGCACGCATTTCCTTTTACAAGCTCTGCAACCGTTTCTACTTCAAGCAGAAGATCAATGAAGACTTCGTGGCGCTGATTCAGCAAAAACTGCGGGATCTCGACCAACTCGAGCAAGAAGTCCGGGATCACCCGAAAAATGAAGTGGCGGCGGAAGCGCTGCGCCAATTCGAGTTTCAAGCTTGGCAGAGCCGTGAAGGGTATCGCCAGATCGCGTCCGACGCCCGCCGCTGTGTGGCAGAGTCCACTCGCGCCAAAACGGAGATGATCGAAGCCAACCTGCGCCTCGTCATTTCCATCGCCAAAAAATACACCAACCGTGGTCTGTCCTTTTTGGATCTTATCCAGGAAGGCAACATGGGCCTCATGCGCGCGGTGGAGAAATTCGAATACCGTCGCGGTTACAAATTTTCGACTTACGCCACGTGGTGGATCCGTCAGGCCATCACCCGCAGCATTGCCGATCAGGCGCGCACGATTCGTATCCCCGTGCACATGATCGAGACGATCAATAAGCTGATGCGGGTGCACAAGCAGTTGGTTCAAGAGCTGGGTCGCGATCCAACGCCTGAAGAGATCGCCGAGGAGATTCACCTTCCGGTGGAGCGTGTGAATGCGGTCATGCGCATGGCCCAGCAGCCTGTTTCCATGCAGGCCAAGGTGGGTGAAAGTGATGGCGATACCGAGTTCGGCGATTTCATCGAGGACAAGGAAGCCCGTGACCCGATGGAACTGACGGCGATGAACCTCCTGCGTGATAAACTCCGGGATGTGCTCGACACACTGAATCCACGCGAGCGCGAGGTGCTCGAACAGCGTTTTGGCCTCGTCGATGGTGCCGGACGCACGCTGGAAGAGGTCGGGAAGCAATTCCAGGTCACTCGCGAGCGTATCCGTCAGATTGAAGCCAAAGCCCTGCGTAAACTGCGTCACCCGACACGGATTCGCAAATTGGGTGGTTTCTTCGGAGGCGGTTAGCCTCGTGGAAGGAAGCTAGAAACCCGTCGGGAAATCTCGATGCGGATTCATGTACACAGGTGACAAGATTGTTTGTCTAATTAATCCAAACAATCATGGAAATTTATCATTTATTGTCTAAATTTAAGGCTCCACGTCCGTTACGTGACGGAGGAATATCAACACTATGCTGCGCCTTGAGAACGTCCACGGAAGTCAACTTGCACCCTACCTGGATGCTTTGGGAACTCTGAGAATTACAGTTTTCCGCGATTTTCCTTACCTTTATGACGGCACGCTGGAGTATGAACGCAATTACCTGAAGACCTACCAAGACAGCTCGGACAGCCTGGTGGTGCTGGCTTTTCACGGACATGCCGTCATCGGGGCGACCACGACGCTGCCGATGATGCACCAGGGAGCTGAGTTTCAGGAGGCTTTTGTGAAGACGGGCTACGACCTGTCGAAGATCTTTTATTTTGGCGAATCGATCCTCTTGCCCCAGTATCGGGGTCGTGGTGTCGGGCGGCAGTTTTTTCAACGGCGCGAGGCTCATGCTCGCAGTCTGGGCGCTGAAATGGTGACTTTTTGTGCGGTAGAACGATCTTCCGATCATCCGTTAAGGCCCCGGGGTTATCAGCCGCTGGACGATTTTTGGACGGCTCAGGGTTTCAAAAAACAGCCGGAATTGCAGGCTACCTTCACATGGAAAGACGTGCAAGAGGAGGATGAGTCACCCAAAACCTTGACCTTTTGGGTCAAAGACCTGAAGTGACGAGATCAGGCTTGGTCCCTGTCTCCTGTCATGTCAGTCACTCTCGATCTGCTTACCTTTGATCCTGGGCTTCAGGCCACTTCTCCGCAGTCCTATGCCGAAGCTGTGCTGGCGTCGATTGAGCAGAGTTGGGATAGCGGTGCAGACCTCGTGCTGCTGCCTGAATTTACCTGGATGGGTCTGGAGCCGCTGTTAAACCTGACTGAAGCTGCGACGGGATTGCACCGTGTCGCGGCCTGTTTTTGGCAGGAACTCTGGCCGAGTCTGCATGAACGCCTTCAACGACCGGGCAAGTCTGTGGTCTGTGGCACGGTGCCTTTTGCCGACCCTCAAACGGGCCATCTCTACAATCGCGCGCCGATTTGGGTGAATGGGCACTTCGGTCATCAGGATAAGCTGCATCTGACGCCCTGGGAGAGTGCCTTCACGCCGGGGGATTGTTTGCGTGTCTGGGAGTGGATGGGACTGCGCCTTGCGGTCATCATTTGCCTCGACATTGAAATTCCAGAGCTCTCGGTGCGTCTGCGTGACAGCGCGGTGGATGTGATTCTCTGCCCTAGCGCGACCGAGACAGACTTGGGGGTCGAGCGAGTGGATCGCTGTGCCTCGGCGCGGGCCGTGGAGCTGGGGTGTTATGTCGGCGTGAGTCATCTCACCGGACAGGCGGCCTCCGAGTTGATCGATCAAAATGTCGGGCGGCTCGCTTTGTATCGGCCCTCGCAGGCCGCGTTTCGCGATGAGCCGCGCTGGGTGGAGACGGAGATTTACACCGAAGGCTGTCATCGGCTGCGCGAGATATTAACGGCGCGGCCTCTGGAGGTGATGCGGCGGATGCGAGTCGAGACAAATCCCTCGTTACTTGGCAAAGAATTGGCTGGAATGGAGCGGCTGATTCGTGTCGAATCAGGGGTCTAACCTCATCTCTTCTCTCATGCTCGACGAATTCAAAAAATTCATTCTTAAAGGTAATGTCGTGGATCTCTCCACGGGTGTGATCATTGGTGCCGCCTTTGGCAACATCGTAACGGCTTTCACCAAAGGCATCGTTGAACCCTTCCTCGGCATGTTTGGCGGTGGGCCGAATCCTGATCTCAAAATTCGCATCGGCGAGAAGGTGGTCGAAAAAGTGACCAAAGTCGCAGGCGTGGAAACCAAGGTTTCAGAAACTGTGCCATTTCTGCAATTGGACCTGGGCGCGATCATTGGGGCTGGCGTGGGCTTTCTGATCACCGCGGCAGTGATCTTTTTTGTCATTGTGAAGCCTGCGAACAAGCTGATGTCGATGATGAAGCGGAAAGAAGCTGAAGCACCTCCTGCTCCACCCGCTGCGGACATCGTGTTACTGACTGAAATTCGCGATTTGCTGAAGAAGCAGGCTTGATTCAAAGCTCAACAAAAAAGGCTGTCAGCGCAGAGATGCACTGACAGCCTTTTTGTTGGGGAAAATCGTGGTTACGGCACTTCGAAGACTTTTTGAGTCGTGGGGTCCAGGGCTAGGGAACCGCTGGAGAGTCCCGTGACATCCAGCTCTTGATAGGGCGGATAGGGACTGATCACCCGGCCTTCTTTGCTGGCGCGTTTGCCTTTGAGAAAACCTCCGCTATTAGCGCTGGTCGAGTTGCTCTTGGGCGTGGTTTTGGGGGTGCTTTTGCTGATGGAAGCCACATCGGGCTGGGAGCCGGGCAGGGGATAGAACTGAGTGTTGGAAGAAGCTGGCGCACTGACTTCCTCATTTTGAGGTTTGGATTTGGGCGGTGAGTCTTGAACCTTGGGTTTGGAGGTGTTTCGACTGATCGTTGGAGGGGTGTATTTTTTGGCCGATGAAGTGCTGTTTTTCTGCGGGCTGCTGGTCTTCGGGGGTGATGTCCGGGGTGTCGAGGAGGACCCCATGCGGGTGCCAGGTGGCAAAGTTGGGGCGGTGCTGCGCGTGGGCTGTTGCTGCTGCAAGGG
>JAIXVB010000697.1 GCA_027483245.1 Verrucomicrobiaceae bacterium
GGCATCCCTCGGTGCGGATGCGGCACTCAGTTCCGCCGATCAGGGTGGCAATGACACGCTGGATAGCGATGCCAACACGACGACGGGCATCACGGCCAATGTCACGCTTGCCGCAGGTGAGAGCAATATAACGCTGGATGCGGGTTACAGTTCACCGCTGGCTAGTTTGGGCAATTTTGTCTGGCTCGATCTCGATAAAAACGGCGCTCAAGATTCGGGCGAGCCAGGCCTCGCAGGCATCGCGGTGACTCTTTATGACAGTGGCGGAATCGCCGTTGGCAGCACCGAAACGGATGCCACGGGTTATTACACCTTCACAGGTTTGCAGCCCGGTTCTTACAGCGTTGGGTTCCCTGCCAGCTCAGGCGCGGGCTTGCTGCTGACGACTGCGGACGGTGCGGCGGACACGGCAGACAGCGATGCCAATGCCAGCACGGGACGCACGATCACCACGGTGCTCAGTGCCGGTGAAAATGATCTGACCTGGGATGCGGGATACATCGATTCACGCGCCAGCTTGGGCAACTTTGTCTGGAGTGACCTCGACCGCGATGGCGTCCAGGATGCAGGTGAACCCGGCATTGCAGGGGTCACGGTGACGTTGCTGGATGATAACGATGTCGTGATCAGCTCGACGATCACAGATGGCACAGGTTTCTACGAGTTCGTCGGCCTGGCTCCAGGTGATTACAGTGTGCAGTTCCCGCTGAATCTCAATGGCGGTGCGCAGGTGCTCACAGGCTTGGATCAAGGTGGCAATGATGTCACGGATAGCGATGCGAGCCTGACCACCGGTCGCACGCTGGCAGTGACGCTTGCTGCAGGGGATCGCAATCTCACGCTGGATGCAGGCTACAGTTCGCCGCTGGCAAGTTTGGGTAATTTTGTCTGGCGCGACCTGGATCGTGACGGCGTGCAGGATGCGGGCGAACCCGGCATCGAAAATGTCCCCGTCACACTCTATGACGATGGTGGTGTCGCCATCGGAACGACCACGACCAACGCGGTCGGTTATTATGCCTTCACAGGGCTGCAACCCGGTGATTACTCGATTGGATTCCCAACTTCCATCTCTCCTGATCTCCTCATCACGCTGCTTGGAATCGGCACGGAAGCTCAGGACAGTGATGCCAATGTCGGCACAGGACGCACCGCCACGGTGACGCTTGCAGCGGGTCAAAACGATCCTGATATCGACGTCGGTTATTACAGTCCGAAAGCTTCACTCGGCAACTTTGTCTGGCATGATCTGGATCGCGATGGCGTGCAGGACGCCGGTGAACCTGGGATCGAAAATGTCGTCGTCACGCTTTACAACAACACCGGTGTGGCGATCGGCACGACCACGACCAATGCCGTCGGCTTCTACAGCTTCTGGGATCTCGATCCAGGCAGTTACAGTGTCGGCGTGCCTGCCACTTTGACGGATAGCAAGGTGCTCGGCGCTGCCGATCAAGGTGGGGTGGATGCCTCAGATAGCGATGGCAATGTGTCCACAGGTCGCAGCCCGCTGGTCACGCTGGCGGCAGGTGAAACCAATCTCACACTCGATTTTGGATTCATCTCCACCAAGTCCTCCATCGGTGACTTTGTCTGGATGGATCTGAATCGCAACGCGCAGCAAGATGCAGGTGAACCGGGCATCGAAGGTGTCGTGGTGCAGCTCTTTGACAGCGCTGGCACCCTGGTCGGCACGACCACGACCAACGGCGTGGGTTATTACCATTTCAGTGAACTCGAAGTGGGCACTTACAGCGTCGGGTTCCCAACCGAGCTGCCGAACGAAGCCGTCCTCACCACGGCTCTGCAAGGTGCCACAAGCACGGATAGCGACCCCGTTGCTTCAACGGGTCGCACCGCAACGCTGACACTGGCGGGCGGTGAACACAATGGAACCATTGATGCGGGTTACCTATCGACCCTGGCTTCATTGGGCAACTTTGTCTGGCGTGATCTGGATCGCGATGGTATTCAAGATGCCGGCGAACCTGGCATCGCCAATGTGACCGTCACCCTCTACGACGACGGCGGTGTGGCCGTGGGGACGACCACAACGGACTCCATCGGTTACTATGCCTTCACAGGGTTGCAGCCCGGTGATTACAGCCTCGGTTTCCCGATTGATCTGACACCCGACTTGTTGCTCACGCTTCCAGGCGTTGGCATTGAAGCCCTGGATAGTGATGCCATCGTGGCGACAGGTCGCACGGCGGTAGTCACCCTCGCAGCGGGTCAAAATGACCCTGACATTGACGTG
This sequence comes from Verrucomicrobiaceae bacterium, assembly GCA_027483245.1. Classification (GTDB taxonomy): domain Bacteria; phylum Verrucomicrobiota; class Verrucomicrobiia; order Verrucomicrobiales; family Verrucomicrobiaceae; genus Prosthecobacter. The sequence goes on from JAIXVB010000697.1 coordinate 2,258, forward strand.
GGTTACATCTCGCAAAAAGCCAGCCTTGGAAACTTCGTCTGGATGGATCTGGATCGTGATGGTGTGCAGGATGCGGGTGAGCCTGGCATCGAAAACGTGATGGTGACGCTCTATAGCAACAGCGGCACCGCCATTGGCACGACCACAACCAATGCGGTGGGCTTCTACAGCTTCTGGGATCTCGATCCAGGTAGCTACAGTGTGGGTGTTCCAGTGTCACTGGCCGATGGCAGCGTGCTCGGCACGCAGGATTTAGGCGGCAATGAGGCGCTGGATAGCGATGGCAATGTCGGCACTGGGCGCACGGCAAGCATCACGCTCGCGGCCTCAGAAAACAACACGAGCGTGGACTTCGGTTTCCGCAGCATCAAGGCCAGCGTCGGTGATTATGTCTGGCAGGATCTCAATCGTGATTTCCAACAGAGTGCGAATGAGCCTGGTATCCAAGGGGTCGTCGTCACGCTTTATGACAATGCGGGCACGGCGATTGGCACCACCACGACCAATGGCGCAGGCTGGTATCAGTTCTCGAATCTGAACGCTGGCACCTACAGCATCGGATTCCCCGTCGCTCTGGCAAACAGCAACGTGCTCACGGCTTCGCTGCAAGGTGCGACCACCACGGACAGCAACCCGATCACGGCCACAGGCCGCACCGCCGCCTTCACGCTGGCTGAGGGCGAGCATAACCCGACGATTGATGCGGGTTATGTTTCACCTCTGGCGAGCATCGGTGACTTTGTGTGGTTGGACATCGATCGCGATGGCTTCCAGGACTCTGGCGAGCCGGGCATCAAGGACGTGCCCGTGAACCTTTACAACAACCTCGGGGCATTGGTTGGGACCACGACCACCAATAGCCTGGGGCACTACTTCTTCACAGGTCTGCAACCCAGCACCTACAGCATTGGTTTCCCCACCACGCTTGGAAATGGGCATGTCTTGAGCACGCCGGATCTTGTCTCTGATACGCAAGACAGCGATGCGAACATCAGCACCGGACGCACTCCGACCATCGTTCTCACCTCAGGTCAAAATTACCCTGACTTCGATGCGGGTTATGTCTCGCCTCTGGCCACCCTGGGCAACTATGTGTGGATGGATCTCGATGAAGATGGCGTGCAGGATGCAGGCGAACCTGGCATGCAGGGCGTCACCGTCACTCTGCTCAATGGCAGTGGTGTCGCCATCGGTAGCACGCTCACCAACGCCATGGGGTTCTATCTCTTCACCGATCTCCAGCCCGGCACGTATGCCGTGCAGTTCCCAAGCAGTCTCGGTGATCTCGTGCTGACCACGCTCGACCTCGGCGGTGATGACACGCTCGACAGTGATGCCAATGCGGGCACTGGTCGCACGGTCAATGTCACGCTGTCTCAGGCTGGCAACAATCTGACTTTGGATGCCGGTTATGTTTCTCCGCTGGCCTCTCTTGGCAACTTTGTCTGGAGCGATGCTGACCGCGATGGTGAGCAGGATGCGAACGAACCTGGGATCCTGGGCGTGACGGTGACGTTGCTCGACAGTGCAGGTGTTGCCATCGGCAGCACACTCACGGATGCGACCGGTTACTACAGCTTCACCGGCCTGCAGCCCGGCACCTATGCCGTGCAGTTCCCCTTGGAGCTTGATGGCGGTGATCTCGTGCTGGTCGGTGCTGATCTCAGTGGCGATGACACGACGGATAGCGATGCGAGCACGACTACGGGCAACACGATCAATGTCACGCTCGCCGCTGGGGTGAATGATCCGACGCTGGATGCCGGATATGTTTCACCACTCGCTTCTCTTGGTGATTTTGTCTGGAATGACAGTGACCGCGATGGTGTGCAAGACGCGGGTGAACCTGGCATTCAAAGTGTGGCGGTGACGCTCATCGATAGCTTTGGCAACACGGTGGGCACAACGACCACCGATGCCACCGGGCACTACCTCTTCACGGGTCTTCGCCCTGGCAACTATGCCGTGCAGTTCCCTCTGACGGTCGGCGGCCTCGTGCTCTCGCCTGTGGATGTGGGTGGCAATGAGGCAACGGACAGTGATGCCAGCCTAACCACAGGTCGGACCGTGGATGTCACGCTCGCCGCTGCGGAGAACAATCTCAGCGTCGATGCGGGTTACTACTCGCCTTTTGCTTCTCTGGGTGACTTCGTCTGGCTCGATCTGAATCGCAATGGCCAGCAGGACGGTGATGAGCCGGGTATCCAGGGCGTGATCGTTACCCTTTATGATGACAACGGTGATGCCGTCGGTAGCACGACCACAAACGCGACGGGTTTCTATCACTTCACCGATCTTCAACCCGGTGATTACAGCCTTGGCTTCCCGCTGAGCACTGGGGAGAATTTGCTCACCTCTGCGGACTCGGGCTCAGACCTCAGCGATAGCGATGCCAGTGCTACCACGGGCCGCACCAGCGTGACCACGCTGGTGGCCGGTCAAAATGATCTCACTTGGGATGCTGGTTATTACTCGCCGCTTGCCAGCCTGGGCAACTTTGTCTGGGAAGATGTGAACAAGAACGGAGAGCAGGATGCGAACGAGCCCGGGATCGCGGGTGTCATCGTCACTTTGCTCGACAACGCGGGCACAGCCATCGGCACGACGACCACGAATGCGACTGGATTCTACAGCTTCAGCGGTCTCCAGCCTGGCACTTACGCGCTGAGCTTCCCGACTTCGCTGAACAACGCTGCTTATCTCCTGACCTCCGCCGACACAGGCGTGGACATCAGTGACAGCGATGCCAATGCCAGCACGGGTCAGACCACGAGCTTCACGCTGGTGGCCGGTCAAAATGACCCAACTTGGGACGCTGGTTATCTTTCACCGAAGGCCAGCATCGGCGACTTCGTGTGGATGGATCTGAACCGCAACTTCCAGCAGGATGCGAGCGAGCCTGGCATCGCAGGTGTGACGGTCGTGCTCTATAACAATGCAGGCACAGCCATCGGCACGACGACAACCAATGGCGTCGGTTATTACCACTTTGGTCAGCTTGAGCCCGGCACTTACAGCGTTGGGTTCCCCGTGAGTCTGGGTGATGACAGCGTGCTCACCGCCTCCTTGCAAGGCGCGCCGGAGACGGACAGTGATCCTGTCACTTCGACAGGTCGCACGGCTTCCGTGACGCTCGTGAATGGTGAACACAATGGTAGCATCGATGCAGGTTATGCATCACCTCACGCCAGCTTGGGTGACTTTGTCTGGAGTGATCTGGATCGCGATGGCGAGCAGGATGCAGGCGAGCCTGGCATCGAAGCCGTGACGGTGAATCTTTACAACAACCTCGGGGTGCTGGTCGGCACGACCACCACGAATAGCGTGGGCTTCTACCACTTCACGGAGCTTCAGCCCGGCAGCTACAGCGTTGGTTTCCCAACGACTCTCGGCAATGGACATGTGCTGACCACGATCGATGCAGTGGCGGACACGCTCGACAGCGATGCTGACATCGGTACAGGCCGCAGCTCGACCGTTGTGCTCGTCGCAGGTCAAAACATCGCTGACATCGATGCGGGCTATGTTTCGCCTCTTGCTTCACTGGGTGACTATGTCTGGCTGGATCTCGACAAAGATGGCGAACAAGAAGTGGGTGAACCTGGGATTCAGGGCGTGCCTGTCTTGCTCTTGAACAGCAGCGGTGTGGCCATTGGCAGCACTACAACGGACGCCACGGGTTATTACGTCTTCATGGAACTGCAACCCGGCACGTATGCCGTGCGCTTCCCTACTTCTCTGGAAGCGGGTGATCTGGTGCTGACCACGCTGGATCAAGGCGGTGATGACGCCCTCGATAGCGATGCCAACACAAGCACCGGTCGCACACTCAATGTCACACTGGCTGCGGCGACTCACAACGCGACGCTGGACGCTGGTTATGTGTCTCCGCTCGCCAGCTTGGGCAATTATGTCTGGAGCGATGCCGACCGCGATGGCGTGCAGGATGCAGGTGAACCCGGCATTCAAGGTGTGACGGTGACCTTGCTCGACAGTGCAGGCATCGCCATTGGCAGCACCCTCACAGATGCCCTGGGTTATTATGTCTTCACAGACCTGCAACCTGGCGACTATGCGGTGCAATTCCCCGCCAACCTCCATGGCGGTGATCTCGTGCTCAGCAGTGCGGATCAAGGCGGAGACGATGTCACAGACAGTGATGCTGACACGATCACGGGCAAGACCCTGAATGTCACGTTGGTGGCCGCTGAAAACAATCTGACCCTGGATGCAGGTTATCAATCACCGCTGGCTTCCATCGGCGATTACGTATGGTTTGATGCGGATCGGAACGGTCAGCAGGATGGTGGCGAGCCTGGCATCCAAGGCGTGACGGTCACCCTTTACGATCAAGCAGGCGTCAGCGTCGGCACCACGACCACGGATGCGACCGGCTTCTATGTCTTCGCGGATCTTCAGCCCGGTGATTACAGCCTTGGCTTCCCGCTGACCGTTGGCAGCCATGTGCTGACGAGTGCCGATGTCGGTTCCGACGCCAGTGACAGTGATGCGAGCCTCACCACAGGCCGCACAAGCACGACCACACTGGCTGCCGGTGAAAATGACCTCACTTGGGATGTTGGTTATCACTCACCGCTCGCCACTCTGGGCAACTTTGTTTGGAGCGATCTCGATGAAGATGGCGTGCAGGATGTGGGTGAACCTGGACTGGATGGAGTGACGGTGACCTTGCTCGACAGCGCAGGCACCTCCATTGGCAGCACGGTCACGGATGCTACGGGTTATTACCTCTTCACCGGCTTGCAGCCCGGTGACTATGCAGTGCAGTTCCCTCTCAGCGTTGGCAGCCTCGTGATATCGCCTGCAGATCAAGGTGGCGATGACAGCTTGGATAATGATGCAAATGCGACGACGGGTCGCACGGTCAATGTCACGCTCGCTGCGGGTGACAACAATCTGACCCTGGATGCGGGCTTCTACAATCCGCTGGCTTCTCTCGGCGACTTTGTGTGGATGGATCTGAATCGCAATGGTCAGCAGGATGGCGGTGAGCCCGGCATTGCGGGCATCACGGTCACGTTGCTGAACAGCGCAGGCACGGCCATCGGCACCAAGGTCACAGACAGCACGGGTTATTATCTCTTCGATGATCTCCAACCTGGCACTTATGGCGTGCAGTTCCTCACCTTGCTTCCAGATGGCAGTGTGCTCACCAGCCTGAATCAAGGTGCCATCGCGACGGATAGCGATGCTAACGTGTCCACAGGCAGAACCACGAATGTCACGCTGGCAGTGAGCGAGCATAACCCAACGATTGATGCGGGTTATATCTCACCCTTTGCGAGCATCGGCGACTTTGTGTGGAAGGATCTCGATCGCAATGGCCAGCAGGATGGTGGCGAACCCGGCATTGAAAATGTCACCGTCACTCTCTTCAACAGCGGTGGCACGGCCATCGGCACCACCACGACCAATGCCACGGGCTTCTACAGCTTCCATGGCTTGCAACCCGGCAGCTACAGCGTCGGCTTCCCGCTCACGGTGGGCATCCATGTCCTCAGCGACGCGGATCAAGGCAGCGACCTCAGCGACAGTGATGCCAGCACGACCACGGGCCGTAGCAGCACGATCACGCTCATCGCCGGTCAGAATGATTCGACTTGGGATGCCGGTTATTATTCGCCTCTGGCCAGCCTCGGCAACTTTGTCTGGGATGACCTGAACAAAGACGGTCAGCAGCAGCCTGCAGAACCTGGCATTGCCAATGTCACCGTGGTCTTACTCGACAATGCAGGTTCGGCGATTGGCACCACAGTCACCGATGGCACTGGCTTCTACAGCTTCAGTGATCTTCAGCCCGGCACTTATGCCGTGCAGTTCCCCGTGTCTCTCAACAATGGTGCTTACTCCCTCACCACTGCTACCTCTGGTGCCGTCGGCACGGACAGCAATGCCAACGCCAGCACCGGCATCACGGCAAATGTCACGCTCGTGGCAGGTCAAAATGACCCGACGATTGACGCGGGTTACATCTCGCCCCTTGCCTCGTTGGGGAACTTTGTTTGGATGGATCTGGACAAAGATGGTGAACAAGATGCCGGCGAACCCGGTGTGGCAGGAGTGACCGTCAAACTCCTCAACAGCAGCAACGTCGAGATTGGCACCACAATCACCGATGGCACGGGTTTCTACCACTTCGCAGGCCTGACACCGGGCAGCTACCGTGTGCAGTTCCCTCTGACTTTGGCGAGCGCCGCCGTGCTCAGCACGCCGGATCTTGCCGCTGGAGATGACACCCTGGATAGCGATGCCAGCACGACAGATGGTCGCACGGCAGTGACCACGCTCGTCGCGGGGGAAAATGACCTAACCTGGGATGCTGGTTATTACTCGCCTCTCGCTGCGCTGGGCAATCGTGTCTGGCTTGATCTCAATCGTGATGGCATCCAAGACGCCAACGAACCCGGTGTCGCTCAGGTTCTTGTCA
>JAIXVB010000150.1 GCA_027483245.1 Verrucomicrobiaceae bacterium
ATCAAGTCACCGGCTTCGCCTTCGGCATGGGCCTGGATCGCCTCGCCATGATCCTTCACGGCATCTCAGACATCCGGCATCTCATCGAAAACGACGTGCGCTTCCTCCAGCAGTTTTGAAGACTGTGGCACCCGTTTAGACAGGATTAACACGATCAGCAGGATTCACAGGATTTTAACTTGGGCTTATGACCATGCAGGAACTCACCAAGGCTGTCATTGGGATGGCCATGGAGATCCATCGGACGTTGGGACCCGGCTTCAATGAATCGATCTACCACCGCTCTCTCGAAGTCGAATTGGCGACTGCAGGCCTCAACTTCGAATCCAAGGTGCACCTTGATGTCTTCTACAAAACCAAGCTGGTCGGCAAGTTCGAGGCCGACATGATTGTGAACACGATGAACATGCGCCTCTTGATCGAACTCAAGTCCTGCGAAGCCATCCTGAAAGCTCACGAAGCCCAGACTGTGAACTACCTCACTGCCACAAACATCGACGATGGCCTCATCCTGAACTTCGGCGCTAAGAGCCTCCAATTCCGACACAAGTATCGCCTCTATCGTCGCCGTGCCGTCCGAGACGCCGAACCCCTCGACATCCATTAATCCAAAGAGGAACAACAATTCTTCAGTCAATCCTGTCCTCTTGTTAATCCTGTAAAAACAGCCTCGCCTACCCCCGACTCACTTCCATGCAAGTCTCCCTCAACTGGCTCCAGACCCATCTCGACCTCAGCGCTTACACCACGGCTCAACTCTCTGATCTTCTGACCTTCGCGGGCATTGAAGTCGAAGGCATTGAGGAAAAAGGCGTCGCTTCCGACAAGGTCGTGGTCGCGCACATTCAGTCCTTTGAGCAGCATCCGAATGCGGACAAGCTCAGCGTCTGTCAGGTGGACGATGGCTCGGGCTCGCCGCGCCAGATCGTCTGCGGGGCCAAGAACTTCAAGGCAGGTGACAAAGTGCCGCTCGCTCTTCCAGGGGCCGTATTGCCCGGCGGTTTTGAAATCAAAGAAGGCAAACTGCGCGGCGTCGCCTCGAACGGCATGCTGTGCAGCGCCAAGGAACTGGGTGTCGGCGCGGATACCGGCGGCTTGTGGATTCTCGATGCCAGCCTGCCCACCGGAAAACCGATCAACCAGATCGTCGAATCCGACACGCTTTTCGATCTCGAGATCACCCCGAATCGCTCCGATTTGCTCAGCCACCTCGGGCTCGCTCGCGAGCTCTCGGCGCTCACAGGATTGCCGCTCAAAGGTGCCCGTGATCACGCTCAAGTGACCGTCACAAACCGCGCCGCCAAAGCCGAAGAGGTCGCGCTGCAAGCCACGGATGGCTGTCCTTATTACACCGCCCGCATCATCAAAGGTGTCAAAGTCGGCCCGAGCCCGGCGTGGTTGCAAACGCGACTGGAGAGCATCGGCCTCCGCCCCATCAACAACATCGTGGACATCACGAACTACGTTTTGATGGAGATCGGTCAGCCTCTGCACGCCTTTGATTTGGCCAAACTCCAGGGCGGCATCGTCGTGCGTCGTGCCGCGGAAGGTGAGAAGATTTTGGCACTGGATGGCACTGAGCCGACCCTGCTGACCGAAGACCTCGTCATCGCCGATGGCCAACGTCCCGTCGCCATCGCAGGTGTCATGGGCGGTGAAGAAACCGGCGTCACGGAGACCACCACGGACATCCTTTTGGAAAGTGCTTACTTCGCCCCCTCGGGCATTCGGCGCACGTCCCGCCGTCTCGGCATTCATTCGGATTCCAGCTACCGTTTCGAGCGTGGCGTGGATCCTCAACAGGTCATTGGCGGCTCCGCTTTGGCCACTCAGCTGATTTTGGAAATCGCAGGCGGACAGGCTGAGGAATCGCTCGCCATCGCCGGTGAAGCACCTGCCCCCGTGGCTGATGTGACGCTCGATGAAACTCGCGCGCATCAGTTGTTAGGCATGCCCGACCTCAAAACCGAGGAAGCCCACGCCATCCTGACCAAACTCGGTTTGACTCACAAAGGTGGTGATGCCGCGAAGACGGTCTGGAGCATTCCTAGCTATCGTCTCGACCTTCAACGCAGCGTCGATCTCGTCGAAGAAATCGCGCGTGTCATTGGCCTGGAGCGCGTGCCGGCTAAGTTCACCGCCAGCTTTGGATCTGGCGATGCCACCGACCGCCAATACGACCATGCCATGCAGCTGCGCCAAGCTTTGGCTCAACGTGGATTCAATGAAGCTCAAACCCTGCGCCTCATCTCCACCGCGCAGATCAGCGATAGTCTGGGCCATGCCAATCCCGGGAGCATCAGCTCCGCCTTGAAAAACCCACTCAGCGAAGACCACACCACGCTGCGCCCCAGCATCGTGCCCGGCCTCATCGCCAGTGCGGCCAACAACATTCGCCAGGGCACTGCGCGTTTGCGACTCTTTGAGTTGGGCCGCGTGTTTTTGAAACTGCCCAACGGCCAAACTCGCGAGGAAGAGCGCCTCTCCATCCTGCTGAGCGGCCCGGCTTCTCCGTCCTCCTGGCATGATCGTGACCCTGCCGCGGCCGATGCCTACGCTCTGAAGGGCGTCATTGAGTCGCTGCCAGGCGTCGGCGCCGTGGACACGAAGGACCTCAAAGACAACGACACCTTCCTGCTCCACAGCGAGCTGAAGGCTGGCAATCGTGTGCTGGGCTGGATCGCCCAACTGCACCCCGCTCGTGCGCGTGAACTCGATGCACGCCATCCCGTCTATGTCGCCGAATTGCTCCTCAGCGCCCTGCGTCAGGGCAGCGCTGGCCCGGCCAAGTTTGAGGAACTGCCGCGCTTCCCTGGGATGTCACGAGATGTCGCCTTCGAACTGCCTGCTGACGTGCCGCACTCCAAAGTGAGCGCATTCTTCACCGGCATCAAAGAACCCCTGTTCATCAAAGCGGAGCTGTTTGACGTCTTCACCGACCGCACCGGCACCAAACTCGCCACCGACCGCAAATCCGTCGCCTGGACGCTCACCTACCGTGCCTCCGACAAAACCCTCGAAACTGCCGAAGTCGATGCTGTCCACGCCCGCATCCTCGCCGCGCTGGAGAAGGCTCTGCCTGTGGTCGTGAGGCGGTGACCTGGGCGGTGTTCAGTGATCGGTATTCAGTTTTCAGTTTCTACTGTTCACGAGGCTGTGGAGAGCAGGGCTGTCTTGCCTGGGTTCTGTGGAACGGTGCCTGAGGGCTCATGTCCCAGGCGGTAGGTCCGAAGTGGAGTGCTAGCGCTTGGGAGCTGGGTGCTGGAGCTTACAAGCTGAATGACTGCGCTTCAAAGCAGAGTGGCGGCGCTCATAAGCTGAGTGTCAGCGCTTCCAAGCTGAATGACTGCGCTTCAAAGCGCAGTGGCGGCGCTTCGAAGCTGAACGACAGCGCTTCCAAGCGCAGTGCTAGCGCTTGGGAGCTGAGTAACAGCGCTTGCAAGCGCAGTGACAGCGCTTTCGCGTTGGGTGGCGCAATCAGGGCTCAAATGCCCAAAAGTTTGGAGGCTTGTGGACGCTTTCTTTCCCACCACTGACCACTGATTACTGATTATCGAAGACCGGCTACTCGCTGCGCCAGAGGGGGCTGGAGGGTTGGGCTTTGTAGAAGAAGGCGCGGTCTGCGGGGATCAGGAGGGTGTCGCTGAGGTCGGGCAGGGTGGCGTCGCTGGGGAGGGTCCAGCGGCCGCCAGTGGGTGTTTTGAGCAACCAGTAGGTGGTGTAGGTGCTGGTGCCGGGAGTGGTGTCGCCGGTCCAGCGGAGGATTTGGTCGGCGGTGGTTTGGTTGAGGCCAGGCGTGAAGGCGTTGTTGCTGCGGAAACCGAGTTGGTTCGGACTGGCGGCGAGCGGGCGCGGTGGGGCGAGGAGGTTTTGCCCTGCGGCCAGGGGGCGGATGAAGGTGTGCGTGCGAACGTGGCCCGTGAGGGTGAAGGCGGTGGACTGGTTGGCGATTTTCACCATGAGCCCGGTGCCGGGTGGGATGAGGCGACCGTGGCTGTCCGCGGCGGTGGCGTCACCACTGGCGATCCATTGATGGATGGTGGCCGTTTTGAGCAGCCAGTGGGTCTGCCAGGTGCTGCCGCTGTGGAAAAGGACCTGATCGGCGCTGGCGGGTGCGGTGGCACCTTTGAGGCGATTTTTTTCAAACACCTGCCCGAGCATGAGGTGAGGGCGCACGGTGACCTGGGCTCCAAGAAGGTCGGCGGGCAGCGTGGGCTGGGTGTTGAGCGGGGAAGTGAGGTCGATCACGACGCTGCTGGTGCCGAGTTGGGCGATCTCGAACCGATGACCGACGTGGGCGCCGTCTCGCACTTCGAGGTAATAACGAAGGTTGGCCTGAGGATTCAGTGCGGAGGCGGTGCTGAGCTGGATTTCGTCACTGCCGACGACGCCCGAGATGAGGCCGGCATAGAGGGGCGCGTTCAACAGGCTGAGGCCGACGGTCTGGGTGCCGGGGATGAGGCTGTGGCGCTGCCAACCCTGGGGGCTGGTCACGGCGGCGAGTCCGGTGGTCTGATTCACACGCAGGCGAACGAGTCCCTGCTTCGGGCTCTGGCCGCTGAGGGAGCTGAGGCCTGACCAGGTGAGCAACTCCAGGCCACCGCCGAAATCGACCGCCGTGGGGGAGATCGCGAGGGGGGACCAAGTCTGGAGATCGGCGCTGGTTTCGATCTGGAAAGACACATCGCTGATGGCGCTGGGGTGGATGAGGTGGGCATCGACGCGGCCGTCGGCCGTGGTGGTCAGCCACCAGCCGCCATCGTAACTTTCGTCATTGCCGAGGGCGTATTCGATGAGGTCATTGACGTCGTCACCATCGACATCGCTATCGGTGATCTGGCCGGGGCTGCCGCCGCCGGGGGGATTCGGGCTGCTGCCGGGATTGGGAGGTGTGCTGCCGCCGACGGGGGCCTGAGTGCTGACGACCTGCACATTGTCAAAGGTGGCAGTGGCCAGGGAACCGGTCGTGGAGGCGGTGAGGGCCAGTCCGACATGCAAGGTGCTGGGCAGGCCGCTGAGCGTGGTGCTGCTCATGAGTGTCCAGGCCGTGCCATTGCTGGAGGTGTAGCTGGTCAGTAGATCGCCGACACGGACGAGGCGCACCCAGTTGTTCGGCGCGGCGCTGAGGCCTGGGCCACCGGCGTAATTGGTGGCGGCATTGTTGGTTAGCCGCCAGACCATGCCGTAGCCATTGCCCGCGCCGGTGGGCGTGGTGAAGGCGAGGGCGTGGCGCGAACCAGGGGTCAGGGATTCACGGATCATGACGCCCGCTTTGGCCCAGGGATTGGTGTTGGTCTGACGGGTGACTCGGGCGCGGATTTCGCCATCGCCGGTGAGCTGTGTGGAGGCGAACTGGAAGCCGTCTGCGGTGAAAAAGATGTCCGCCCCAGCCGCGAGCAGCGTGTAGGTGCCGGTGGTGCTGTCATAGGTCGTGCTTCCGGTGAGGCCGACGTCGCCGATGTCCTGGCCTTGCAGAGCGATGCTGACCGCAGGGGTGTAAGTGACACTGAGGACATTGGAGGCGGTGCTGCCCGCCGCGCCTGCATTTTGCGCTGCATTGGCGGGCAGACTGATGGTCACTGGTCCCTCAGCGGTGGGGGTCAAAGTCAGGGCGTAACTGCTGCCGGTGCCGCTGAAGTTGGACGGGGTGGCATTGCTGATCTGGAAGTCGGACAATGTGAGGCCACTGACGTTTTGACTGAACTGCGCCTGCACCGTGAAGGCACCGCTTTCGATAGCAGAAGCGGAGCTGAGCGTGACCGTGGGCGCCACAACGCTCTGGGCACCGACGATCTGCACATTGTCAAAGGTGGCGGTGCTGAGTTCCCGCGAGCTGCCCGAAGTGAGGGCTAGGCCGACGTAGAGAGTGTTTGGCAAGCCGGTGAGAGTGGTGGTGCTGACTTGGGTCCAGGCCGTGCCATTGGCGGAGGCAAACCCTGTGAGCACATTGCCCGCGCGGACGAGGCGCACCCAGTTGTTCGGGGCCGTGTTTAAAGCCGGGCCGCCGGTGTAAGTGGTGGCTCCGCTGGTGCCACTGCGCCAGATCATGCCAAAGCCATTGCCCGCACCGGTGGGGGTGGTGAACATCATGGCGTGTCGAGAGCCTCCGGTGAGGGATTCACGGAACATGACGCCTGCCTTCGCCCAGGGATTGAGATTGGTCTGACTGGTGACTCGGGCGCGGATTTCACCATCGCCGGTGAGCTGCGTCACGGCATACTGAAAGCCGTCGTTGTTGAAGAAGATGTCAGCTCCAGCACCGCGCAGGGTGTAGGTGCTGGTGGCGCTGTCATAGCTGGTGCTGCCGACTGTGATGATGTCGCCAATGTCCTGGCCCTGAAGAGAAACCAGAGTCGGGGGTGTGTAGAGAACGCTGAGGTTATTGGAGGCCGTGCTGACCACCGCGGCCGCGTTTTGGGCAGCGCCTGCGGGCAGGCGGATCGTGATCTCGCCCGTGGCCGTTGGGCTGAGAGTCAGTGAGTAGCTGCTGCTGCTGCCGATGAGGTTTGAGGCCGTGGCATTGGTGATGACGAAGTCACTGAGTGCCAAACCGGTGACGGGTTGCGTGAACTGGGCCTGCACGGTGAAGGGGCCGGTTTCCTGAGCGGAAGCGGCGCTGAGCGTGACGGCGGGCGGCACGGCAGCCTGCGAGCCGGTGATCATCACATTGTCAAACGTTGCCGTGGCGGCGGCGCTGCTGTCAGAGGCGGTCACGGCCAAACCGATCTGCACCTGCGCGGTCAGGCTGCTGAGCGTGGTGCTGCTCATCAGCGTCCACGCCGTGCCATTGGCGGAGGCATAACCAGTGATGACATTGCCACTGCGGACGAGGCGCACCCAGTTGTCTGGCACGGCATTCAGCGCTGGGCCGCTTGAGTAAGTGGTGGCGGCATTGGCGGTGGGGCGCCAGACCATGCCAAAGCCATTGCCAGCGCCGACCGGTGTGATGAAGGCGGTGGCGTGTCGCGAGCCGGCGGTCAGGTTCTCACGGATCATCACGCCGGCTTTGGCCCAGGGATTGGCGGCGGAAAAGCTGCGCACGCGAGCACGGATCTCGCCATCGCCATTGAGGTTCACTTGAGAGAAGTGAAAGCCATCGGCATTGAAAAAGATGTCCTCACCCGAACCGGTGAGTGAGTAGATCCCGGTGCTGGAATCAAAACTGGTCGAGCCCGGGAGACCGAGCCCGACATCCTGGCCGATGAGCACCACAGAAGGCGTGGTGAAGCTGAGGGCGAGGGAGTTTGAAGCCAGGTTGCCGAGGCCCGTGCTGTCTTGAGCGACATTGGCCGCGAGAGACAAAGACACGTTGCCCGTCGGAGTGAGTGTGAAGCTGTAACTCGTGCCACTGCCGGTCAGAGCGCTGGCGATTGCTCCAGTGAGGGTGAGATCACTGAGCGCGAACCCTGTCACCGGATGGCTGAAGGTCGCCGTGACGTTGAAGGCGGCATTGACGGGCGAGATGGCCGTGGTGCTCAGGGTAACCGTAACGGGCAGGGGAGCGATGGCTGGGGCGTCATCGATCTGCTGGAGATAGGCCGTGAGGTCGTTGAGTTCCGTGGAGGAGAGAGCGACACCTGAGTGAGCGGTCACCGCCGCGCTGAGCGTCGCCGCGGAGCCATCGTGCAAATAAGGAGCCGTGGCCCAGAGGCCGCGCAGCGTTGGCACGTCGAGACCGGTCAGGGTTCCATTCAGGCGCTTGCCCGTGCTGGGTTTGATCGTGCCGATGTCGCGGAAGAGATTGAGCGCGCTGTTGGTGAAGCCGGTGCCGCTGTGGCAACTGGCGCAGTTTTGCTGGCGGAAGACGCGCTCACCCGAAACCGCACTTGCGGTTAGGCTGCCATCGGCGGCGCGGTGCGGGCTGCGTGATTCGGCCGTCAGAGAGGTGACGTAGGCTGCCAACGCATCGAGATCCGCACTGAGTCCCGCTTTCGGATCTCCCAGCGGTTGGTTGCGGGTGCCGGTGTTGAATTGAGCATCGCTAAGCAGACCGGTGCCGCCGGCGAGGTTGCGGATCTGTCCTTCGAAGTCATGGACCTCATCGAAGTTGCCCGTCCAATGCAGCGCCCCTTGAGCCCCGTGACCCCGCAGGGTGATGGTGTTGCGCAGACCTTCGCCAAAGCCCGTCAAATCCCACACACGACCATCCTGACCGCCATCATTGTGGCAGGTGGCGCAGGAGATGTATTCCTGAAGCGCCAAGCGACTGTCGAGGGCATCGTAGAAGAGTTGTTTCCCTTTCAACACGGTCGAGCTGAGCTTTTCCGTGGTCACTGTGCTGACCGTGGCGAGTGTGGTCGGTGCCGGTGTCTGGCCTTGCAGGATCGTGCTGACATCATGCACGGACACGCTGCGATCCATGAAGTTCTGCACGTAAAGGGTGCGTCCATCCGGTGACAATGCCAGGCCCTGCGGTGCGCGGCCTACCTGAAAGCGTGTCAATTCCACCCGCGACCAAGCATCGATCACCGCCACCGCGCGATTGGCTTCAAGCGCTGTGAAGACGTAGGTGCCCCAGGCATCAAACACCGACGCACTGGGCATGCCCGCATTGTCAAAGTCCACTCGATCCACCGCCACTTCGGACTGTGTGGTCAGGTCGATCCGACTGGCGATGGCGCGCAGGCTTTGATCATGATTCAGGCCCACGCCATCCCGCAGGCTGCCGCGCTGGACATTGTCTTGTTTGGAGGGAACCCAGGCAAACAAACCATCGGGTGAGAGGGCGGTGGCGCCGAGGTAGTTGGGAATGCCGCGTGCGCTGGTCGGGGAATCATTCTCCAAGCTCGGGCCGAGCCGAATCGTGCGTTCGACGGTCATGGCGGCGGCTGCCACGACAATGACTTCACCGCCCTGACCGGTGAGATTCACGGTCGCTGTGTTCTCTCCGGGCAATGGCGGCGTGATGAAACGGCTGACGTAAACTCGTGCGCTGTTGGCATCCACCGACACATGGCGTGCGTGCTGGCCGACCACGACACTGGCGAGCTGAGTTCCGGTGGAAGGGTTCAGTTTGAGCAACTGACCGCTGCCCTCCAAGGCCACAAAGGCGGCGCTGCCGATGGGATCAAAGGCCAGACCAAACGGCCGTGAACCGCGCGGCAGAGTCAGCGTTTGTGCGACGGCGAAGCTGCTCGCATCAAGGATGGAGATCGTGGCGCTTTCGACATTCGTGACCCAGACTCGGCCATCGGGAGCGAGGGCCAGACTGCGTGGTGCTGTGCCCACCGAGGTCTCGGCGAGCTTGGTGCGAGTCACGGCATCCAGGATGGTGACCGTGTCAGCATCGGGATTGACGATCCAGAGTCGATCATTGCCTGTGGGGCGATCTTCAAACAAGAGGCTGCTGGATTGGGTGGGTTTGCGGGCCGTCAGCGGGGCATGCACGGCCTGATAAAAGCTGCGAGTCGCCTGCAATCCTGTGTCATCTGTGACGGTCACCGTGACGAGATAACGGCCTGGAGCTGCGAAAGTGTGGTTGATCGTGGCATTGGCCGAGAAGGTCGTTTCGGGTGTGCCATCGCCAAAGTTCCACTTGTAGCGAGGATTGGCTCCGCCGGTGGTTTGGGCCGTGAAAGCAATCGGACCCGCACCGCTCGCCGGAGAATTTTGCAGCGGAAGAATGGTCAGGGTCGAGCTGATGGTCCAGGGGAAGGTCACGCTGACGACTGGGGTGTTGCCATCTGTTACGGAGACGGTGCTGCTGAAGCTGCCTGCGGTGGTTGGGGTGCCGGTGATGAGCCCGGTGCTGGCTTGCATCACGAGACCTGGAGGCAACCCGGTGGCGCTGAAGGTGAGTGTTTCTTGGTTGATGTCGCTGGCTTGAATCGCCTGTGAAACCGCGGCTCCCACAACGTTGGTAAGCGCGCCGGGTGAAGTGAGCACGGGTGCTGTTGGCAGGGCAAAAGCGTTGACCGTCATCTGCCAGGCCAGGATTTCATGCGTGTTGCTTTGGCCGCCTGTGGCCCCTGTGAAACCGACCCAGGCGCTGGGGCCGGTCATGCTCGGAAGATCCACGCCGGTCTGGGTGATGATGGGGGAGGTGGGTCGAGTCGTGACCACTCCTTGAGACAGATAAACCCGCAGCGTGTTGGTCGGGCCATCGTATTCGACCCAGGCCGTGTGGCTGGCACCATTTTCCAAATCAAAGCTCGGCGAGAAGGTCACCTGATGCGTGGTCACGACCCCGCCATTCAACACGCCGAGGTGATTGCCATTGGGGTCGGTGCCGCCTTGATAGCTGTCGAGTTCGATGGCGAGACTTTTCAAAATGCCTTCATAACCCAGGCCACCACCCGCACTGCCCAGGCTGGCCAAACGATCCCCTTGAATGACAAAGGTCATGCCATCCGCACCATCCGCCGTGCCTGCCATGCGAAAGACGAAGCGCGTGGTGAAGGAGGTGTTTGCGGAGATCGGCACTGGGTTTTTGAGAAAAGCCGCCCCAACTTGATTGCCGACATTGGCGGTGAGTTGCAGCACGGAGGCATTGACGGTGGCATTGCCTGCGAGCTGGAAGTCTGCGGCACTGCCGGTGAAGTCGGCATAGGTGTAACTGACATTCGGCGGGGTGATGGACCAGGTGAACTCGGTGAAGGCTGTGGTGATGTTATCCGTGACGGTCACACGCGGTGTGTAGTTGCCCGCAGCGCTGGGGGTGCCGCTGATGACGCCTGAGACGGCGCTGATGGTGAGTCCAGTGGGCAATCCGGTGGCGCTGTAGCTGAGGCTGCTGCCGCCAGGGGACTGCCCATAGATGGCCAGGGTGACGGGGGCATTTTGCGCGCTGATTTGGCTGCCTGGATTGGCCACGGCCACACTGGTGGTCGGGTCCACTTGAATGACCTTCGCTTCGGAATAAACGCCTGCCGCATTGAGGCCAAAAAGCATCCAGTAGCC
>JAIXVB010000334.1 GCA_027483245.1 Verrucomicrobiaceae bacterium
GTGCCGATCACGCCGGTGTTTACTGCGGATGGAGAGCTCCCCAGTTCAAAATCCACCAACCTGACTTCCGTGGCGACGACAAATTTGGCGACCTCAAAAGTGATCGTGGCGGGTGGAGCCTATGACGGCGAGGTTATTTACCGTGTGACGGCAAGCAACGGCTCTGCCAACGGCACGCTGAATATCAACAGTGCGACTTTGACCGACACGCTGCCTGCGGGTGCGGTGTTGGAGGAAATCATTCCGGCAGGTTCCGGCACGTACAATAGCGGACCCAACACAGTGGTGTGGAATCTGGGTACCCTGAATGCAGGTCAGTCCGTCAGTTATCTGCTGCGGGTGTCCTACCCCACTGGCTCCTTCAGCTCAGGCCAAGTGGTGACGAATCAAGTGACTGCGGCGGGCACGCCTGTGGGCCTGTCACCGGTGTCGGTGAATGCCTCTGTTCCCCTGACCCTGGCCGGTGGATCTGCCAGCATGGCTTCCAGCAAAAGTCTCTTCTCCAGCACGCCTGCGCTGAATTTTGACCCGACCTACTATAATCTCAACATCGCCAACACTGGCACTTCGGCATTGTCGAATGTGGTCGTGGAAGATGTGCTGCCTCCAGAGTTCTTCCCGTCGAGCATCAGCACTGGTTATGACACGGCCTACGGAGGTGCCACGACCGTGAAGGTGGAAATTTTCACCCAAGACAATCCGGTGTATGTCGAAGTTCCAGGCTCACCCTTTGCGGTGACTTCGAGTTCTGCCGTGGTGAATCTGGTGCCGCCACTGGTGCCGGTGACGGATGTGGTGACTCAGGTGCGCCTGACCTACAGCACGGTGGGCGTAGGATTTGAAAACAACGCCATTCGCATCAACGGCCAGTTCCGTTCGCCAGACCGCGATGGCAATACCTACACGATCTCCGACAACGGCATCGTGACCTATCAAACGCCGGACAACACCGTGCAGAGCCATCCGATCACCAACAATGGGACGGTCAGTTACATCTTCAATGGCACGCCTTCGAGCACTCCTGTTACCTCCACCAACACCATTCGCGAAGGCCGTCCGCGTCCTTCTTTGGTGAAGACGGTGAGCAATGCCTCCCCGCAGCCGACGGACATCATCACTTACACCATCAACATCAACAATGGTGTCGGAGCGACGGAACCGCTGACCAATCCAGAGATCATCGACCTGCTGCCAGATACGGTGACTTTGGACACGGGATCGATCACGCTTTCGAGCGCTCCTGGCGGTTTCACCATGGGGGCACCAGTGATCACGCCAAACTTTTTGGGCCAGCAAACTCGTGTGCGACTCAATTTCACCGGCTCCATTCCAGTCGGTCAATCGGCCGTGGTGACGATGCAGGCTCAGGTCAATCCAGGGGTCGCCTCAGGAACCGTGGGAGACAATCTGGTGGTCATGTCAAACTTCACCAATGGTCCCATGCATCCCGATGATGGCACTCCAGTGGTCGATACACTGGACTTGGATGGAGACGGCAATGTCACCGAGACTTTTGTGAGTGGCAGCGCCGCTTACACCGTGGTGGAACTGGCCGGGCTGGATTCTGAGAAACTCGTGCAGGGTTATCTGGACACGGTTTATTCGAAGTTCCCAGCTCGTGGGAAGACACTGCCACGCGGCACAGCCGATTATCGTCATTGGCTGTTCAATCCGGGCAATCAGCCAGCGAATGAGCTCATCATTTATGACATCTTGCCCCATGTCGGCGATACGGGGGTGCTGACGATAGACGATGGTCGCGAATCTCAATACACCATGAATCTGGATGGTCCGCTGCCGACCACAGCCACAGTGCGGCGCTGGAATTCCGGTACCCAAACGTATTCCAATGAGACGGTGGGCATCACGATCACCTACAGCAATTCGTCGAACCCGGAACGCCCTGAACTCTTTCCTGAAATCCTGTCGGGTCCCGCGCCTGTGGGCAGCCAAACACCGAACTGGATGACGGCGGGATCGGTGGTGGATTGGACCTTGGTGCGCACGATTCGTTTCGACTTTGGTGCACTCACGCTGAATCCGCTGGATGAGCTGGAATTTCACACGCCTGTGCGTGCAGGCACCGATGGCGATGCCGGAGAGATTTCCTGGAACAGCTTTGCTTTCGCAGCCAAAAACGCCAACGACAGCACAGTGATCTCGCCTTCGGAACCGATCAAAACGGGGGTAGAAATTCGCGCGTCGAGTCTCGGCAATTATGTCTGGGTGGACAGTACTTTAGGATCGCCAGCAACCACGGGCAATGGCATTCAAGATGGCATCGAAAACCCGCTGCCAGGTTCCACGGTGGAGCTTTTCAAAGCCGATGGCGTGACTCCCGTCACCGATGCGTATGGCGTCGTGGTGCCCTCACAGATCACTGGCGCCAATGGCCGTTATGAGTTCACGGGCCTCATGCCCAGCAATCAAACCAACACCCTGCCGGGTGGATTGGTTATCACGGGCACCGACTACGTGGTGCGCGTGACTCCGCCAACCAATTACATTCCAACGACCGTCAATGGAGGCGATCCTGACAACAACACCGCCAATGATAACAACGGGGTGATTGATGGCGCAGGCCCAGCTTCAAAGAGCGCGCCGATCACCCTGACGGTGGGGGATGAACCCACGAGCGACAGCCAGACTCTGGGGCTCGATGCGGATGGCAACATGACCAATGACTTTGGATTCACGCCGATTGTCGGAAACGTGGCCTCTTTGGGCAACTACGTGTGGTTGGATCGCAATGGCAATGGCATCCAAGATGGAGGTGAGCCGGGTGTTGCAGGTGCCACGGTGCGTCTGCGCAATACGGACGGTTCACCCGCTCGTGACTCGCATCTCAATCTCGTTCCCACGGTGACCACCGCTGCCAATGGCTTGTATAGCTTCCTCGATCTGCTGCCAGGGAACTACTATGTCGAAGTGACCCCACCTGCTGGATACAACATCACGCCAGTGAACGGCGGAGATCCCGATACGAATGCCAGCGATACAGACAACAATGGTAGCCTCGTCAGCAGTGTCATTCGCAGTGCAGATGTGACACTTGTCTCGGGTGACAATGACATGACCGTGGACTTTGGTTTGATTCGTCCGGTTTCTGTCGGCAACTACATCTGGATCGATAAACGCGATGTCGCAGGCAATCCGAATGGCATTCAAAATGTCGGCGAAAATGGTCTGCCGGGAGCTGTGGTGACCCTTTATCTGGCGGATGGCGTGACTCGCGCGAACAACATCAGCGGCACGCAGGTCGCGACTCAAACGACCCTCAGCAATGGTCGTTATGAGTTCACCAACCTGCCTCCAGGTGACTATGTCATCGGTGTTGCGCCACCCGCGTATTACATCCTGACCACACCGACCGGCACGGATCCTGATGACGACATCGTCGGAGACAGCAACGGCTATTATGAAACTCCTGGTGTCGTGAAAACGCTTCCTGTGAGCTTGCATTCGAGCTTGGAGCCCACGGGGGACAATCAGACTCCCGGCGCTGGCGCTGGCACCGACAACGATGGCAATATGACGGTGGACATCGGCTTCGTTCCAAACATTCCCGATCTCGTTTCAGTGGGAAATTTGGTTTGGTTTGACCTCGATAAAGATGGTCAGCAAGATGGTGGTGAACCAGGCATCAGCGGCGCCACGCTGACTCTCTACAATGATGCGGGCACCACCCGTTCGCTGGATGCTTATCGCGATACGGTGGCGATCCAAACCACGGGTGTCAGTGGTCAGTATGAGTTCATCAATCTCCTGCCGCGTGATTACAACATCGCCGTCAGCGTTGCTTCGGGGCAGGGTTATATCACCTCGACGGGTGGTCTCGATCCTGATGCCGATGCGAGCAACACGGACAGCAATGGCACCGTGGTTCGCAGCAACACGACCACGAGTCCGCGCTTCACCTTGGCACCCAAC
>JAIXVB010000737.1 GCA_027483245.1 Verrucomicrobiaceae bacterium
GATACGAAGGTCGATGGGCCGAAGCAATTGGCTGAGGCTCAACAGAGGCTCAAAAAACTCTCCGCCACCGAGTATGACCTGGATGGCATCCGCATCAATGCCGCTACACGGGAGATTCGTATTCCCACGAAAGTCGAACTGAAGCAGGCCCCCATCGAATACATGCTGGTCACCGACACAGGAAAAACGCACGAAAGCGTGCTCACCACGAGCGTCAGCCCGACGGCGATTCAGGTGGCCCTGCTTTTGGCGAACTATCAGGCGGCCACAGAAGGCATCTTGGCCAAGGTGCCTGAAGAACAGCGTCCGAAAGCTTGGAAAGACGAGGCCCCCGCCAAGCCGGGTGCCAATCGCCTCAAACTGACCTGCGAATGGAAGGTCGGGGAAAAAACGGAGACCGCCCCTCTCTCCACCTGGTTTCAAAACATCGAAAAACGCCAACCCCCGGCTGACCTCGATAGCTGGGTCTTCAATGGCTCCACCATGGACGAGCGCGGATTTGTAGCTCAGCAAGACGGCTCCATCATCGCCGTCTGGATCGATCGTGATGCCCTGATCAATTCCTCGGCTGAAGGCAACTGGCGTGACGATCTCTGGATCTCTCTGCCTGCGAACATTCCCACCGAAGGAACACCCGTCACTCTGATCATTAGCCCCGCTCAACCATGAAATACCTCTCCGCCATCCTCTTCGCCCTTCCCACGATGATGCTCGCCCAGGGCACCACCCAGCCTGCACGTCACGAATCGCTCAAACAAGAAATCAGCCTCGCTTATGAACGCGGATTGGCTTTTTTGAAGGGCAAACAAAACGCTGAAACAGGTCAATGGGGCGATGCGGAGCCTGTTGCTTTCACGGCGCTTGCCATCACGAGCCACATGCTCACTCCAGGTCGCAAGCCCACCGATGCGCTGTCGCCTGAGGTCGAAAAAGCGTATGCCTTCCTTCAGAAAAACGTTCAGCCCGATGGCGGAATCTATGTGAAAGCGCGAGCCAATTACAATACCTCGTTGGCGCTCACTGCTTTGATGCTGAACCCAAAGATTGAAAACGAAGCCATGCTGCTCGCCGCGCGTCGTTTCATCATCGGGCAGCAGAATGACTTCGATGAAAAGGGCAAGCAGGACAATCCATTCGATGGCGGCATTGGTTACGGCACGCCTAAACCCAACAACCCAGCGCATGCGGATCTCTCAAACACCCACTTTGCCCTTGAGGCCCTTTATTACTCCCAGGCCCTCCTGGCGGATAAAGGCGATGCGGGCAAAAACGAACCCCAATTGAATTTCTCCGCCGCGATTCAGTTCATCCAGAACTGCCAAAACCGCCCTGAGACGAACAAGGCTCCTTGGGTCAGCACGGACAAAGCCGACGCAGGTGGTTTCGTTTACAGCCCCGGTGAAACTCGTGGCAAAGACGTGAAAACACCGGATGGCCGCACTGCCCTGCGCAGCTATGGCAGCATTAGCTATGCGGGCATGCTCAGCTTCATCTATGCGGGTCTGGACAAAAGCGATCCACGAGTGAAGGCCGTGATTCAGTGGTTGAGCGAAAACTACACACTCGATGAAAACCCCGGTCTTGGTGCCGAAGGTCTCTATTATTACTACCACACCATGGCCAAGGCCTTAGCCATCGCCAAGGTTGATTTTCTCACCACCAAGGATGGCAAAACGGTGGACTGGCGTGCTGACCTTGCCTCGAAATTGCTGAATCTGCAGCAGGGCGATGGCTCCTGGGCCAACAGCGCAGGCCGCTGGATGGAAAGTGACACCACCCTGACCACCGCCTACATGCTGATGGCCCTCGCTCGTGTTCACGAGAGCCTTTGATTGGATCTGATCGGAGTCAGCGCGCCCAAGGCCCCTGACTCAACACAATCGGCGGCACCAGAGATTTCCATTCCTGGTCGCCGCGCGAAATCATCTGTCGCACATCCGAGCTGGTCTGGAAGATGCATTCCTCCAGACCATGCTCGATGACATGGACGCAACCCGTGTCCATCAGATAACTGAGCAGATGCTGCTGCTCCCGAGTGACCCGGGCATTCCGCGCATCACGAATGTGCCCGGTCATGGGGTCACCAGCGGGATAGACATACAAGCGCACCTGATTGCGGAAAAGTCGCCCGAAGGCCTCCATCAACCCACCTTCGAGATCGCTGTACCAGCGCTCGTTGAAGAGCTCCTCAAACAGTGGCAGTCCGAGAATGATGCCGATCGGTTCACGGGTGTGACGTGAGAGAAAAGCGCTGAGTCGATGAAACTCGGCATACTTGGAGATCAGCACGTTTTTCCCCAGGGCTTGCAAGACATCTGCCCGAGCGAGGAAGTTTTCATACTCCACCGCACAGTCCTCCATGCAGAGGAGGTTGTGCATTGTGATCTCCAGGATCTCCACATGATCCGTTGCCTGATCCCCGAAGTCCTCCTGAAAAGCCCCCCGTCCTTGCTCGATCATGTCCAAATTCAGTCGGGTGATGGGATCAAAGCTGCCACGATTCAGCAGCACCGGTTTTTTATAAAGCACATCGGAGGCCTGCCAGATCTCTCCATTCGCACCAAACAACGCCGCATCCGCCAGGTCACTGCGCACCAATTCCAGAGCGACCAACCGATCTTGAAAGGCCGGATTGTCAAAGGCAGGACCGGTGAAGTCCACCATGTCGATCTCCACCCGCCAGCGTGAGAGTTCATCCATCAGACTGCGCAGAAACGTCGGCAACTGCTCTCGCAAATGATAGGC
>JAIXVB010000704.1 GCA_027483245.1 Verrucomicrobiaceae bacterium
CGCAGCGCCTCGAACATCGAAAAAGCCGATGTCGAAGTGAAGAAAGAGATCCGCGGCATCATCGGCCAAGACCACAGCAAAGCCTACACCGAAGAGCAGATCCAAGCCTGCTCCATCGAGGCCATGCGCAATGGCGGGACCTGTGAGGCTTGTCAGTGATTGATATAATTTGACAATCAATAATTTTATCTCAAACACTTGATACTAAGTGCGGTTAGCTCAGCTTGGTAGAGCATCAGGTTACACCCTGAATGGGTCGGAGGTTCAAATCCTTCACCGCACACTTTTTAATAAGTCATGAGTTGGGAATCTGCACAGTCTCATTGGTATGCTTTTTTGACTAAAATTGAAGAGGCAAGATGTCAACTTCATTGTTCTTATTCAAATGCTTGGTTTAGAGGAATGGAAGATTCTTCTTGGGATCTTACAACCTCATTGTTTCGATATGAAAATAGAATAGATGCAGATACGAGAAAAATTATTTCAAGAACAAAAAGCAACTTAAACGAAGTTGAGCAAAATCTTGTTAGACAAGTCGAAAAAAAAGCAACGTTACAAGCAAGATTAGATGAATCAAAAGACGAACGTGGTTCCAAGCTTTATCAAGCTACGGCGCGAGATTATCGATATGTGCGTGATCAAATAGCTTCCTCAAAAGGAGAATCTCGGGACCTGCGACAGCGTTTAGCAGTATTAGAAGCCATTCATTACGGAGAACGTGAGTCTTTCACTGAGTTCTCTTTTCGAGTGGGACATTCGACTATATGCTCTTGGGAAATACTTGCAGAAATGCAACACTACAAAGCTCCCACCCGTCTTTTAGACTGGTCTGAAGTCTTGGCTATTTCGGTTTTCTTCGCTTTAAAATCTTACATTCGGGAACTGAATAAATCATGGGAATTAGAGATAGGAAAAGGAATACAACACAGTGCAAAAAATAAAGGTCGACTGCGTTTCGTTGTGCCTGAAGGATTACCCACCCCCCGAATATGGATTCTTAATCCATATCGGCTTTCTAGACTAGCGCGAGGTGAAAATGCTTTATTAGACCCAACGAAAGATCGCAGACATGACTATTTTGATAGTTTTTTTATAAATCATAGTTGGCCATTCAGGCTTCCCGTTCCTGTTTATATTCCTTGGAAGAATCCTAGAATTACAGCACAGCGAGCCATGTTCACGGTGCAGGGGCTTGATATTAAACCGTTGAATAGATTACTTAATGATTCGGACGAAATTTTGCGAGCGATAGACATATCTGCCGAGGCAGCAGTATATGGGGTTCGGCATTTGATGAATTTCATCGGATTGAATTCATTTTCCATATTTCAAGATTTGGATAGTCTGGGAGATGAAATTAAAAAGCATTTCATAATACCCAACTAAGTATGAAAACGGGGTCAGTATGCAAAAAATCAACACGCCGCCTGCTGTCACGCGCAAATGCCTGGAGGAGCGGGTGCCTGTCATTCTCTCCAAAGGGCGATGGAGCAGGTGACCGGCATTCTATCCACAAGGACGAGGTGGTGGTTCGTGGCGGTAAATGGCTGCTTTGGCTCAGAGTCGGTGATCACCTTGAATAATTTCAGGAAACCGAACACCCTGTTTCCGCAGATGATTGGCCCTTCGGCAGTACACGCCCTCAATCATTCCAGGGTTGCCGAGCTCGAGGGGCTTTTTCTTTACCTCCATGGCGACTGCAATCTTGATCGATGGTGATTTCTTTCTCCGCCGCTAACGTGACCCTTCACACTGGCAGCCTTTGCTGTGAATATGAATAAGATGCCAGAAGGACTTGATGTCTCTTTTGGTCGGCGGGTGAGTCTATAGGATTCCTCGCCGAACTCCCATGACTCCTCGCCGCCTTCCCATGGAAAATCGGTGACCCTTCATGAGTGATCATCGAACCCCCATGGAAAACCGGGGATAAGCCTGGGGAGCCCGGTGATTTCCTGGGGGAGGACGCCGGGAAATCCTGGGAAAAGGGTGAAAAAGCATGGGAATTCGTCGTTTGCCCAGATTCCCGCATCGTTCATTTTCAACGAGTTACGTGGCGGAGAAGTTTTTCGAGAGGTGAAAACATTTCTCTTGTCTAAGACCCGGGCAATACGCATTGTTCCGCGCAATCCCCTAATTCAAGGGGGCTTTTAACTCGCTGATTGCTGTGCCTCGCTTCGATGAACCTGGTGTGCGTTTTGATGATCCACTCATCCGGTTTGACGACCCGAGGAGCCATCAAGAAATCCTTAACTCTCTCAGTCCATCCACTGCCATGTTTGACGTCGTCGTCGATCTGAAAGGTCTTACCGTCCCCGCTCTCATCTCCCGTGTGCGGGCCATCCTCACCGCCACCTCTGGGGAGGCGGCTTTCTCCACCCTCTCCGCCAAGCTCACGGCCCTGGGCACCAAGGTGGACGCGCTGGAGGCGGATGAGTCTGCCCTGCGCGCCGCTGAAAACGCGGTCACCACGGCCACGGAAACGCGGGACAAGTCCGTGAGTGAAGTGCTGGCTGCGGCCAATGAACTGGGCGTGTCCATCGGCATGACAGCGACCACCGAGGCCCAGGTGAATGCCACGCTGATGCGGGTGAAGAACGGCCCCTCACCGAAACCTGTCCCCAACACGCCCACCGGCCTGGAACTGAAGATGGGCGATGATGAGGGCGAACTCTCCGGCCAGTGCGAGGGCCAGCCGGGCGTGGTGGAGCATTACGAGATCCAGTTCACGACCTCTGATCCCCTGAGCAGCAGCCCCAACTGGCAGTTCGCCGATACCAGCCGGAAGAGCCGCTTTGAACTCCAGGGCCTGCCCTCCGGTGAGAAAGTCTGGGTTCGCCTCCGCGCCGTCAACGCTCGAGGAAAAAGCGGCTGGTCCGACCCCGCCTGCAAACGCGTGCCATGACGGGGGACCGTAGGGCGGGTGTGTCCGGCGATGGATTGTGAAAGGTCGTGGAGGCCATTGCCGGATTACCCGCCTGGTTTCGGGGTCGTTTGAGGGTGACGCGGTGTTCAAAGAAGGCGGGTCATTCTGCGGTTTCATTGGAGGTGCATTCGATCTCGTTCGCGCAGAACACACCCGCCCTACGGTTGAGCGGGCCGTAGGGCGGGTGTGTCCGGCGATGGAGAGTACTCGAATGGTCCTGGAAATCGCCGCCGGATTACCCGCCTGGTTGGGGGGGACGTTTGAGGGTGACGTGACATCCAAAGAAGGCGGGTCATTCTGCGGTTTCATTGGAGGCGCATTCGATCTCGTTCGCGCAGAACACACCCGCCCTACGATCCCGATGTCCACCCGTTGGCGTCCATGATGGCGTCGTTGAACCACACAGTAGCTTCCTCAGGCCGAAGTCTGGCCTGGATGGGGTTCTTCGCGATGTAACGGACGGCCTGACGAAAATGGTCGGCGTCGCGGATGATTCGGTCGAACGTTTCCTGCTGCCACACACGGCCCCGTTTTCCAGTCACACGATTCAGGGCTTCACTGGAATGCCGTTTCCAGGAACCCGCGAGCATTTCCAATTCCTGGCCAGCCAAGGGACGACACAGGGCGTGCACGTGATTGGGCATGATGACGAAGGCCATCATCTCACAGCGTCTGCCTTCGAAGTGATGCAGGGTGACGCCCACGATGCGACGAGGAGATTCAGCTCGAAGCAAGCATTCACCAAGGCCTTCATCGAGCAGAGAATCGAGCTTGAGCAGGTGCCCTCGTTGAAACTCTTCCCAGGCTAGGCGTTCCTCGACCGGCAACCGTCCCTCATGCTTCGCCGCTGCCTCCAGCAGCCTGCGTTTCCACACCTTCATCTGGCTCCGCATCTCCTTCAGGATGTCCGCAGGGATAGAGTCGTTGAGGCGAAAGGTGGTGAGATAACAAGCGCCCGGAACTCGCCAGTGAGGCAGGTGGCGCTCATAGCTGTGGAACTCAGCTTGAGGCGCACTGCTGCGCGGATCGAAGCCCCGGAAGTCTTTGGGCAAAGGGATCTGCGAAGGGATTCGCCAAGTCATGCGCGGACTTTTGGATCAAGTCCCCATGCAGGCAAGTCCAAGGTTTGGACGCGGAGCCGTAGGGCGGGTGTGTCCGGCGATGGATTGTGAAAGGTCGTGGAGGCCATTGCCGGATTACCCGCCTTGGTTTGGAGGGCGTTTGAGGGTGACGCGGTGTTCAAAGAAGGCGGGTCATTCTGCGGTATCATTGATAGAGCATTCGATCTCGTTCGCGCAGAACACACCCGCCCTACAGTTGAGCGGGCCGTAGGGCGGGTGTGTCCGGCGATGGAGAGTACTCGAATGGTCCTGGACATCGCCGCCGGATTACCCGCCTGGTTGGGGGGGGACGTTTGAGCGTGACGTGGCATCCAAAGAAGGCGGGTCATTCTGCGGTTTCATTGGAGGAGCATTCGATCTCATTCGCGCAGAACACACCGGCCCTACCGGGAGCTCTCCCGTTTTGATCTTGCCAAAACCAGTCCTTCCATGGCATATCGAATGCTGTCTCTGCATGGGTGTGCAGAATCAAGCATAACCAACAGTGATGCAACAGAGGCCTGCTTCGGCAGGAGACCCCAATGGCAGACCCGACCCCCACGACGCCCACTTCAGACTTGAGCCAGCTGACTTGGAAATCCGAGTGGGAGTATCAAGTGGCCACAGACAGCCGGTGCCTGTACATCCGGGAAAGCAGCGGGTCCATCCTCGCCGCCTCTGTTTTCACGATCGCGATTGTAGGGACAGCGGGCTACCTGAGCTGGTCGGTCTTGTTTCCCGAAACACCCAACACGCTCGGGGAAAAGGCGTTTGGCGTGCTGATGCTTTTCGTGGCGGCCTTCTTTGCCTACATCCCGTGGCTGACGCTGAAGCGCGGACGGTGGATGGTCGTTTTTGATCGCGGTGAGCCCGCCAGTGGCATCCCCGGCGAGATCCGCTATCAAGGAAA
>JAIXVB010000248.1 GCA_027483245.1 Verrucomicrobiaceae bacterium
GCCAAGATGGAAGAGGTCGATGATCTGCGCTTTGAAGTCACTGCTGTAACGTTTTCGGAGAGTTGTTTTCATGCTGCTTATTCCCTTATCTCCTGGTCCAACATTCTAGCGCACCTCACGATCAGTCGCAAAGCGCAGCACAACAACCTGGCATCACCCCGGAACCTAGAACTACACCAGTCGCGAAGTCGGCACCAACACCGAAGGAATCCGAACCGAAAGCAGTGACAGGAAGCGAAGAACCAACCTCCTCAACACCGTGGAGCATGATCGTTGTGTTGATCATCGCGGCGGGTGGCTTGCTGGGGCTGTGGCTCAAGCAGCGAAAATAAAGGCGCATCGATCGGTGGATCGATGCGCCTCTTTGGGTTGGGTTAGGCTTCGAGGTTTCTTCGAAGCTGTGGGGCTCAGGCGATGGGGGACGTGGGGGGAAGGGGTTCTTCGTCTGGGGTTTTCTGGTCGTCTTCCAGGAGGCTTTGATTGAAGTAGATCGTGGCTTTTTCCTCTTCGCCGACAAACTGCATCGCCACGCGCAGGACGGTGCGCATGAGGGTTTTTTCCAGTTCAGCCCGCAGGGCCTTCTCTTGGTCCATGGCATGGCTCACGGTTCCTTTTTGGGTGACCTGGGAACCGCGCACCGCCACCCACTGGGCCTTCAGCCCGGTGAACTCGGCGGTCAGGGCTGGCAAATGCTGCGTGCTCGCGGAGATGAGGGTGTCCAGCCGCATTTCCACTTCGGGGTAAGACATGCTGTAGTAGGCCTCTAAACCCTGAGGATAAAAGGCCTGATACTCGGCGCTTTTCTTGCCGAACTGATCGATCACGCGGCCACTGCGGCGGCTGATCGATTCTTTGATCGTTCGCAGCAGGGTCTCCGTGGCCCGGGTCCGCGATTCTTGGATCGCGGTCGCACTGGCGCGGGTTCCTCGGGTCGCTCCCATGGTGGAGAGGGTTGAGTCCAAGGCTGAGATGAGGGTGTCAAAAATATCGTCGGGATTGTTCGCCACGAGCCTGGCCAAGGTGTCTTCGGCAAAGGTGCAGAGTTCGTTGCGAGAGTATTTTCTCGCAGACAGAGGGTTTTCAAAATAACGACTGATTTGGATCATGGCGGTGAGGAATAACGATGAGGATTGAATCTTGAAGTCATCCCTAGCAAATACGGCCAGGGATGTGGGTGAGTAAGATTCACAGGCATGAGGCCTGTTCAAAAATCAGGAGAAAAATAAGCAAAAAATGAATCAATGGTCAGAAAATGGATGACATAAGACATTGGATTAAACCTGTGGAGCAAAAATGTTTGAGGTGGCAATAGGAGTGGCGTGACTCGCTGGTCTCTTGGTGAGAGAGGACACGGCTATTCGGTTGTGTCGTCGGCTGAAGGGAACGCCGAGCTCATTCCTTTGCGACAAGCGGTGGGGGGCTCGTCCGCAGGATTCAGAAGGCCCGATGACGCGTGGCTGCATTCCCGGCAGTGAGGAGCGACTCTGAGGCAGCGCTTGTCAGTTTTGACACCTGGGGAAAAAAGCTTTTGGCGAGCAGTGTCAGTTTTGACACCACGGGAAAAAAGTTTTTGGCGAGCAGTGTCAGTTTTGACACCACGGGAAAAAAGTTCCTGGCGGGCAGTGTTAGTTTTGACACCTGGAGAAAAAAGTTCCTGGCGGGCAGTGTTAGTTTTGACACTTGGAGAAAAAAGTTTCTGGCGAGCATGGTCAGTTTTGACACCTGGAGAAAAGAGTTCTTGGCGACCGGTGTCAGTTCCGATACCCATTCGAGTCAGTGCGAACTTGTTCTCCCTCTGAGAAATCTGTGTCCTCTGCGGATGACTGAGGGTCTTCCAATCGAGAAGAAGGCTGCCTCTGAGGCTCCGGCACCTCTGCGGACGAGAGACCAGCCGTGACATCGGCGTGATCGGTGGACTCGGGGTTTGGCTCGGAACGGTGGAAGACTGACTTTCAGAGATCCGCTTTCTGGCTTTCTATTCCCGATGCCCGATTCTCCCGCCGATCTTCCACGTTTTGAAAAGCGGGAGCTGATCGCGGAGGGGGCCTATGCACGGGTGCTGGGCGGATGGGATCGGGTGAGGGGTGAGCGGGTGGTGATCAAGGAATTCCTGAGCACCCGGGGGCATGAAGAATGGCAGCGGGAGGTGACGGCGCTGCGGGCGGTGCGGCATGAGCATGTGGTGCGACTGATCGAGCCCGAGGCACAGGAGCGCGCAGGTTTCATCGTGCTGGAGTGGCTGCCGGGGGGGACCCTGGAGAATGGCGGGCGATTGGAGGGGCCGGCGTGGGTCGAGCTGTGTCGTCAGTTGTTGGCGGCGCTGACGGCGGTGCATGATCAGGGGTTTTTGCATCGGGACGTGAAACCGGCGAATGTGATGAGGGGGACCTCGGGCTGGAAATTGATCGACTTTGGTCAGGCGCGTCGGTTGGATGAAGCGCGGATGCAGGTCGAGACAGGATCTGTGCACTGCATGGCACCGGAGCAGTTTGAAAAGGCGATGCTGGATGAGCGCACGGACCTTTACGCGGCGGGCTGTACGCTGTGGTGGGCATTGACGGGGAGCTTTCCCCATGAGGGGGAGACAACGGTGCAGGTGATCACGAGTCATCTGCGAGAGCCCCTGCCTGAGTTGCTGATGAAGGTGCCCCTCGGGGTGAAGACTTGGCTGCGGAGTCTTCTGGCACGGCTTCCGCAGGATCGTCCGGCGACGGCGCGCCTGGCGTGGCAGGCGCTGGAGCGTGTGCTTTGAAGCCCTGCTTGCTCAAACGCGGTGGCTTTTTAAGATGGACCCATGTCTTCCATTTCAACTCAGGCGGTCATCGACCTCATCCAGAAATTTCACATTGTGGACACGGAGGAGCCCCTGACGCCTGATTCGGACCTGTTTTCCTGTGGGCTGGATTCTCTGGCCATGATGCAACTGATGCTGCATCTCGAGCGGGACTTTAACGTGCGGATTTCGCCTGCGGAGATGACGCGGAATCACTTTGCCTCGCCAGAGGTCCTGGCCACTTGGCTTTCGCACCCTAACCGCACGCCAGCATGAGTCGGCAGGTGGATGTCATCGTGGCAGGTGGCGGCAGCGCGGGGCTGGCGGCGGCGCTGGCAGCGGCGCGACAGGGCGCGGACACGTTGCTGATCGAGCGGCAGACGAAGCTGGGTGGCATGGGCACGAGTGCGTTGGTACACACGTTTTGTGGGTTGTTTCACCCGGATGTCTCTCAGCCGTGGGCGTGGGTGAATCCGGGTATCGCCCAGGAGATCGGTCAGCAGATGCTGGAGCGAACGGGGCAGGCTGGACCGGAGTTGATGGGCCGCGTTTATGTCCTGCGTCAGCACCCGACGCTGTATGCGCAGATTGCGGATGAACTGTGCGCGGCGCTGCCTCATCTCACGGTGCTGAGCGGGGCGGAGTGGATCGGGCTTAGGCAGGATGGGGACTGGGAGCTGGAGGTGATCACTCGCGGGTCGGTGAAAAAGCTGCGAGCTCCGGCTCTGGTGGACACGACGGGCGATGCGACGGGTGCGCGGTTGTGCGATCCGAGCTGGTGTACGCAGGCCGAGCCCGCGCGTCTGTATCGCCCGGCCTACATCAGTGCCTTTCACGGGGTCACGGGTGTGCATGACGATGCTTGGCGGCTGACGGTGGGGGCGATGATTGTGAGGGCGGTGCGGGATGAAAAGTTACCTGCGGCGGCAATGGGGGCGGGTTTCCGCGATTCACCCTTTGTGGGGGAGACCTTTCTCACGCTGGATCTCGAGGCTGGGCAGGGGGACTGGGACCCTTTTGATCCGGTGAAAAGAGCGCGGGTAGAGCAGGAGGGCCGTGCGGTGACTCTGGCGCTGTGGCGATTGCTGCGCGCGGAACACGCGGATTTTAAAGACTGTGCACCGCCGATGCTGCCGACGAAGGCGGGTATTCGTGAAACGGCGCGTTATCTGGGCGACTATGTGATCACGGGGGATGACCTAGCTAGCAGTCGCCGGTTTGAAGATGAGATCGCGCTGGCCGCTTGGCCGATGGAGAAACGCGAGAATGCCCGTGGGCCGAAGTTTCGTTACTTTGATCAACCACTGCCCCCAGGCATTCCCGCACGTTGTCTAAAACGGGAAGCGGTCCCAGGACTTTTTTTCGCGGGTCGCTGCCTTTCGGCGGACCATGAAGCACTGGCGTCTCTGCGGGTCATGGGCACCTGCATGGCCACGGGAGAGGCAGCGGGAAAGATGGCAGTGGACTTTGCGCTGAGGCGCTGACATTGGCAGACATCGCATGCGCCTGCTCTGCCTCACGAATCTTTTCCCTGACACCTCCCAGCCCTGGCGTGGTCTGGACAATGTGACGCTGCTGCATGCGATGCGTGCGGAGCGCCCAGATGCTGACATTCGGGTGCTTTGCCTTCGCCCGGGGCATGGATTCTGGACCGGGCGCCCCTGTCCGCTAAAGCCTCGTGCAGGGGACGAGGAGCTGAATCCCATATATCATTGGGCTCCCTACATTCCCAAGTTCGGCGGGCTGAATGATCGTCTCTATGCCTGGGCGGTGCGACGCGCTTTGAGGTCGCTGCCTCGGGGGTGGAAGCCGGAGGGATTGCTGGTGCCCTGGCTTTTTCCAGATGCCTGCGGGGTGAATCGGGTGCCTGAACTCGCGGGTCTTCCCCTGGTGGCGGTGGCGCAGGGCTCGGACGTGCATCAATACCTGAACATGCCGCTGCGGAAGCGGGCGATTTTGAATCTGACGCGTCGGGCACAGGTGGTGACGCGCAGTGAGGATCTGCGACAGAGGCTGCTGAGCGCGGGCGCGGCGGCTGAGCAGGTGACCACGGTTTATAATGGCGTGGACATTGTGACTTTTCATCCAGGAGACCCGCTGAAGGCACGTCGGGCTCTGGGGCTGCCGGAAAACAACAAGGTGCTGCTCTTTGTGGGCAATTTTCTGCCGGTGAAAGGTTTGGACCTCTTGATCGAGGCGGCGGCCTTGGTGAATCAGGAGCAGCCGCTGCACTTGGTGCTCATCGGCAGTGGTCCACTGGAGGCCGAGCTGAAGGCGAAAATCGTGTCGAGTGGTCTCGGTTTGGACAAGGTGAGCTTCCCAGGCAGAAAAGGCCCGTCTGAGGTGGCACAGTTCATGCAGGCTTCTGATGCTGTATGCCTTTCCAGCCACAACGAGGGTGTGCCCAACGTTCTGCTCGAGTCCTTTGCGAGTGGGCGCGCCTTTGTTTCCACTCAGGTCGGCGGCATCTCCGAAATCACCTCAGCTGCCCCCGGGGCGGGCTTTCTTTGTTTCGGACGTGCGTCAAA
>JAIXVB010000287.1 GCA_027483245.1 Verrucomicrobiaceae bacterium
CAGCGATTCCTCCATCGCTCTTTCCACCAGTCTAACGGCTAGTTCTTGGGTGGCTTCGTCCAGCACGGCGTTCGCAGCCTTGAGGGCTTTGGCGTCGTGCTCGGGGGCCTGGAGCAAGGTGCGGACACTGACGGCGGCGGATTCGATGAGGGCGCGCTCGTCGTCGTTGACCGCATCGCCAAATTGGGTGAGGGCCGCTTCGACGGCTGGGAGCAGTTCCTCAGCTTTGAGTTGAGCCTCAGTCCAGAGGCGCTCATTCATGTCTTCGAAAGCATGCTCGACACTTTCCGAGATCATCTGTTCCACGCGTTCATCATCGACATCGATGGCGGTGTTTTGAATTTCTAAAACGGTGTCCGTGTTCGTGGCGGTGTCACGGGCGAGGACTTGCAGGATACCATTGGCGTCGATGGTGAACTGCACACCGACACGTGCGCTGCCTTTTGGGCCGGGAGGGAAGGGGACAATCACTCGTCCGAGCTCCCAGTTGTCTTTGGCCAGTTCACGCTCGCCCTGAAGCACCCGGATGAGCATGTCCTGCTGATTGGCGACGGCATTGGTAAACATCTCCCCAGCCTTGCTGGGGATGGTGGTGTTGCGCGGGATGATGATGTTCATCAGTCCGCCAAAGGTTTCAATGCCTAACGACAAGGGTGTCACGTCCAGCAGCAACACGTTTTTGAGTGAGCCACTGAGAATGCCCGCCTGAATGACCGCACCGAGAGCCACGGCTTCATCGGGGTTTTGGGAAATGTCGGGCTCACGTCCAAAAATCTCCGCCACGTAGCGTCGCACAAAGGGAATGCGCGTGCTGCCACCGACGAGAATGACGGCATCCAGCTCATCGGGGTTCACGCCAGCATCGGTCAGGGCGCGCAGGCAATGGGTGCGAGTGCGCTCGACCAGAGGGCGAATGAGCTTTTCAAACGCTTCGCGGGTCAGCTCATGACTGAGACTGTGGGTGCCATCGTAAAAGGGCAGTTCGATGCGTGTGCTCTCCTCAGTGGAAAGACGCTTCTTCGCCGCTTCAGCGGCCACAATGAGTGAGGCCATCCTGGCCTCATCATGAGGGCTTGAAGCACTCACTCCTTGGAGGACTCCTTCCGCAATCGCCCGATCAATGTCATCGCCACCGAGCTGAGTATCACCCGCAGTGCTGAGGACCTGAAAGACACCCTCGCGCATCTCCAGCACGCTAATGTCAAAGGTGCCGCCGCCGAGATCATAAACGGCGATTTTTTGCCGCTCACTGAGTTTGTCCAGCCCATAGGCCAAAGCCGCAGCGGTGGGTTCACTCACGATACGCTCGACCGTGAGTCCGGCCAGTTCGCCCGCCTGTTTGGTGGCATTGCGTTGGGCGTCATTGAAATAAGCGGGCACGGTGATCACGGCTCGACTCACCGGTTGCTCAAGGGCGCGTTCGGCAATGGCTTTGAGCCGCTTTAGGATCTCTGCGGACACTTCAATGGGGGACTGGCCGAGTTCATGCAGCTGGTAGGGCGGCTGCCAGTCGCCTTCACCCGCCCGGCGGCCAATCAGGCGCTTCACACTGGTCACCGTGCGCCTCGGTTCCAGGGCGCGTTTTCTCAGGGCCGCTGCGCCCACGAGGATGGATCCATCGCTGGCATAGTTCACCGCAGATGGCGTGAGGCGGTTGCCCGCTTCATCGGCGAGTAGGATGGGAAAGCCACTGTCCACGACACCGACGAGCGAATTCGTGGTGCCGAGGTCAATGCCAAGGATAGGAGAGGGGGCTGAGGAAGTCACTTCACGTCGTAATGCTTCTCGCTGACTGATTTGTCACGCTCATAGACCTGCTCTTTCATCAGTTTTCCGGTTTGCGACCAGTAACGGTTGAGACCGTGACGCTGACCGTTCTCGAAATGAGTCTCGGTGGAGAGCTGACCATTTTCCCACCATTCGCGGACGATTCCGTGCAGGCGTCCTTCTTTGAAGGGGTATTCGCCCTTGGATTTGCCATTTTTATGCTGATCTCGGGCGATGCCGGTGAAGGGCTGATCTTTGAGGAAATAGACATCGTCTTTCCATTTCAGCTCCTTGTAGGTGGCGGTGGCTTCGGCGGGTTTTTTCTCCTGAGCCAGGACGCAGTTCAGGGAGATCAGGGCGAAAAAGAGGAGACGTTTCATGCGAAATGGATCAGGCGTTGATGACGATTTCCACGGGGCAGTGGTCGCTGCCCTGGATGTCTGCACGAATGGTGCAGGAGGCAATCGCCGGGCGGAGAGCCGCGGTAGCTAGCCAGTAATCCAAGCGCCAGCCGATGTTTTTGGCACGGGCATCAGGCGTGCGTTGGGTCCACCAGGTGTAACGGCCGGGAGCGGGATCAAACTCACGAAAGACATCCAAAAAACCTGCTTCGAGATGGCGGGTGAAACTGGCGCGCTCTTCATCGCTGAAACCTGGGTTCATGCGATTCGATTTGGGATTTGCGAGGTCGATTTCCTGGTGAGCGCAGTTGAGGTCGCCGCAGGTGAGCACCGGTTTCTTTTTCTCCAGGTTCTTCAAATAGGCGCGGTAGGCATCGTCCCACTGGAGGCGATAGGGCAGGCGGGCGAGTTCTGCCTGACTGTTCGGGGTGTAAACAGTGACCAGGTAAAAGTCCGGGAACTCTGCGGTGATGACACGCCCTTCACGGTCGTGATCGGCGAGGTTCATGCCGACCGAGTGGCTCAGGATCGGTTGGCGGGAGAGAATGCAGGTGCCGGAGTAGCCCTTTTTTTCAGCGCTGTTCCAGATCGCATGATAGCCACTGAGAAAAGAAAGATCCACTTGGCTGGACTCAGCCTTGGTTTCCTGGAGGCAGATCACATCTGCATCTGCTGTGAGCAGGTATTCGCGCAGACCTTTTTTCAGCGAAGCGCGGATGCCATTGACATTGAAGGTGGAAAGTTTCATTCCGACAGAGCTAGCGGGGAGCGGCGGCGAATCAATCGCGCCTTTGCTCACGCGGCCTGCTTCGGATAAACAATCACCAATTTCTGCCGAGGTGGAGGCGGGGCTTCCGTCGGGTCGGAGAGCGCCTCCTGCACAGCGCTGGTGATGTCCTGCGCCTCAAAAGGCTTGGTGACGTAATTGTAAGCGCCACTGCGGATCGCCAGAACGATGTCACGTGTCTCTGTGCAGCCAGTGACCATGACGCAGCGGGTCTGTGGTGAGCAGTCGCGGGCTTGGCGCACGACATCCAGGCCATCCAGATTGCCCAGACGCCGATCGACGAGGGCGATTTCAGGGTTCAGCTCACGAATCGCCTCGAGTCCAGCGGGGCCATTGTCAAAAGCCATCACCTCATGCCCTTCAGCGCGGCAAACCGATGCCAAAAGCTTCAAGACAGGAGGATGATCATCAATAATGACAATGTTAGCCATAATTTTCAAATTATCAGGACGAGTGAAGAATCGCAAGCAACGATTCGGTGCCGTTGGGTTGTTTTGCGGCGTTGAAAAAAACTTTGTCACAAGTTTGAACGGTCTGCATAACCACATGCAGCAACAGGCACCTGTGCCCGGACGCTACCCTTAAACATCCAAACACAAACATCACACTCACTACTATGAGCCCACTCGCAATCTCACTCGCAGGTGCAAACATCCTGCGCTTCACCATGCCTCTCGCCGCCTCCGCGAACACATCTGCTGGTCTCGCAACCACGATGGGCGGAATCATCGGCATCCTGAACCTCGTCGGCCTCGTGCTGGCCTTCGGCGGCCTTCTTTTCGCCGCAGTGATGTTCATGATGGGCCAGACAGAGCGCGTGCTCTACGGTCTCGTGGGTGCTGGCATCGGCGGTCTTTCCTTTGTGATCGTCAAGGTCATGTTCGCCTCTGCTGGTGGCACGACAGACGTCCAATCCCTGGAAATGAAGTGATTTAGAGGTCAAATCCAAACTCATTCTCAAGCGGCCTTTAGGAGGCTATCCCACCTGGGGGCCGCTTCTGAGAACCCTTCATTCTCATGGAACAACAAGGCGTCCGCCTCCACGAAACCAACGAAGGTCGCGAAACCCAGCAGGGAATTGCGGGCTTTGAGGGCGCGAATGCTTTCTTTTTCATGTTCGCCATTGGGTTTGGCCTGATCATTTTCCGCCGAATGTCGGA
>JAIXVB010000687.1 GCA_027483245.1 Verrucomicrobiaceae bacterium
CTCTATCAGAACTACACGGTGATCGACACGGATAGAATTTATTGGTCTTGGTATTCGCAGCCAGGTCACGACTATGACGTCGGAGCGACATCCTCCAGTATCTTGGCATTCGAAGAAAATGATCACCTTCCTGGTGAAGATGATGTGGAGGAAATTTATGCGGAGATGCTGAGACGTGGGCTTAACACATTGTTTGGCCTTGCGGTTTCCCACAACATTGGTGTGGCGCAGCATTCAGATGGCATTGCCGTCCGTGATACGGATATGAATGACAACGGTCGTGGAATTTACTTGAATACAGCCGGTGGACACAATGCCTACAGCACCCCATTCGCAGGCATGGCCATCATTCTTGCCAAGCGAAATTCAGCTGAAGCTCAGGCTTCCACGGTGCCTTATGGAACTTTTGCCGGAACCAACTACAACACCTTTGTGCAGGACATGGTGGACCAAATGCACTGGACCCAGGGTGATGATTCTTATCGCGGTGGTTATGGCTATGCAGTGGCGACTCAAAGCCAGGCTCGTTATGATGGTTCTTCTCAGCAGTGGCCCGCACTGATGTTGCTCGCAGCGGAAGAGCGTTTGAGCATCCACACTCCTCAATGGTGGATGGATAACGCGGCCTATGGATTCAATGTGCTGCAAGCAGCCAATGGCGGCATCGGATATTCAGACGCCAACGGCTGGAGAAATGTGGCCAAAACAGGCGGGGCTTTGGCACTGTATGCGTTCGCGGGGAGATTTGCAGGAACGGATACCAATGCGACGAATGCCAGAAATTACGTTCAGAATCTCTGGGCAAATAATCCTTCCTGGGGTGGTGACCAAGCTGGGTGGACGGGCCAATGGTACGCCATGTGGGCTTTGAAAAAGGGTCTTCAACTTCAGGGGATTACCACCGTGCAAACTCCTGGTGGTGCGCGCAACTGGAAGCAGGACATGCAGGCATGGCTTTTGGGCAATGCTACTCTTTTGGACTCACAAGGGACAGGAGTTCCTGTTAGCAGCGGTTCTTACCGAACTGCAAACTACATGTTCGGTCAGGCTGCCAATGGCCGCTGGGTATCCCAAGAATCGCCTGGATCCAATGGATTGCCCATCGATACAGCCCACGGAGTGCTCATCCTTTCGGAGTCCGTTGCACGCCCTGTGCCTGTGGCGGTGATTGCCCCTGTGGGAAGTCAATCGAACCGTGTTGCTTCACGTGCGTTTGGCATGAACGGCTCGGGTTCTTACCACCTGGACGCAAACTCTGCGATCATTGAGTATCTCTGGGATTGGGATGCAAGCAATGGTGTCGATTGGGCCAACCCAGATGCCTCTGGTCCTCTCCCTACCAATCCAGGCTATGCTACGGTGGGCAACTACACGGTGACCCTCCGAGTTCGGGACAATCAGAATCCTTCGGAAACGGCAACGAGCACTGTTGTGGTCAATGTCGTGGCCACCGACATCGATCCTGTCGCGGTGGCAATTCCCGCCTCACGTCTGCCTGCCTACTCTGGGCATGTGGGACAGCCGATCCAACTGGATGGCACGGCCTCCTTCGATCCTGATCTTGATGTGATCACGACTTACACTTGGGACAGCGACGGTGACGGCGTTTATGGTGGCCCTAACGACGTGACCGGTCCAACGCCATCGATCACCTACAATGCGCCTTACACCGGTCAGGTGGGGTTGCGTGTCACTGCCAATGGTAAGACCAGCACGAACACTGCGATTGCTGATATTTATGCTTCGCCTAACGACTTTTACATCGAATCCATCAGCTCTTCGAATATCGTTTTTGGCTCGTCTGCGGATGTTCAAGTCGTGGTGAAAAATGCGACGAATTCTACAGGAACATGGAATGGTGTTTCAGTGCGCTTTTTCAACGGAGATCCCCTCGGAAACGGTGTGCAAGTTGGTGGTAACTACACGGTCAATCTCGCCCCCGAAGGTACCGCGACGCTCAATGTGAGTTTGACGAACTTAAACGGTCTTGAATTGGTATATGTTTATGTTGATTCAACGAAAGTCATTCCAGAATGGGATGAGCGGAACAACACTGCCTCGGTCAACGTTGCGGCCTATCCAGAGGTCGCGATCACGGGCAATGGGGTGGAAATTGAAAGTGGTGATACCACGCCAAGTCTTGTGGATCACACGGCATTTGGTGCTGTCAATACAAGTGCAGCTTCGGTCACACGTGTTTACACGATCGCTAACACAGGTCTCGGTGCACTGAATCTGAGTGGCATTGCTCCTAACTATGTGACGCTCTCAGGTTCTGCGGACTTCACAGTCAGCCTCCAGCCAACAACGCCAGTCGCTCACACCGTCGGCACGACGACCTTCTCGGTGACCTTTGATCCAAGCTCCGATGGTCTTAAGTCTGCGGTGGTCAGCATTGCGAACAATGACCAAACCAAGAACCCTTACACCTTCACGGTTTCAGGATCCGGGATGACGACTCCGGTGATCACGGACGAGCCCGAT
Source organism: Verrucomicrobiaceae bacterium (assembly GCA_027483245.1). Lineage (GTDB taxonomy): Bacteria > Verrucomicrobiota > Verrucomicrobiia > Verrucomicrobiales > Verrucomicrobiaceae > Prosthecobacter. The sequence goes on from JAIXVB010000687.1 coordinate 2,485, forward strand.
GGCGGTTCTCATCAAGTCTATGACAATGTCACGCTCAGTGTCACGGCCACAGGCACCCCGACTCTGACTTATCAATGGAGCAAAGACGGTGTGCCAATTGATGGAGCCACGGGTTCACAATACATCATCGCTCCTTTGACTCGTGAAAAAGCTGGCAGCTACACCGTGGTGGTCACCAACAATGCGGGTAGCGACACAAGTGCGCCTGCTGTTCTGTTTGCTGTTCCGCGTGAGCTTCTGCGCACGGATGACGACATGGTGGTGCCTGGATTCCCGGTCACGGATCTGTATCGCCCGCTGTCTGGCGTGATCGGGCCGAACGGTGCCTTTGTGGTCAATGCCTTGGCCACGGTCGGGCCCGGCGGCATCACCTCTGGCAACGACCAAGTCATCATCACCAATGTGTCTGGAACCCTCTCGGCGATTGGTCAGGAGTCCCAATCAGTCGGCTCTGGAACCCTGTCGCGTCTGTTCTATTACATGAACGCACCTGCCAACGGCACGGCTCATTATCGCGCGATCCTCAATGGTGGCACCGCTGCTGATGACACTGCTTACTTTGTTTCACAGGACGGGCAGAGTTTGGAAATCCTCAGCCGCGAAGGTGATGAATCACCGGAAGGCGGGCTGACCTTCAGTGGACATATCGCACCTCCAGCGATCAGCCAAAGCGGCATCGTTTACTTCGACAGTAAACTCCTTGGGCCTGGCGTCACTGCCAAAAATGACACGGGTGTGTGGTTTGACAATGCTGGCAGCCAAGGAACGCTGGTCCGTGAAGGAGATCGCGCTCCGACAGGTAACAGCGTCGCTGATCAAGCTTGGTTTGGACAAATCATGGCAGGTTCTGTGGTGGCTGGTGAAGAAGCAGCAAGCTTCATCTGCGATCTGCAAGCTGACCCGCTCAATGCGGCCAATAAGACCTCAGGTCTGCGCAACACAGGTGTCTTCACGGGTGTTGCCGGAGATGTCAGTTTGGTGGTGAGAAAAGGGGATGTGATCGCAGACCTGCCGATTCGTGGCTTCAATGCCCTAGCCGTAAGTCCAGATGGTGGTCACGCTTTTGTCGCACATCTCACCGTTGGAGGACCGATCTCGACTGCAAACTCGCTGGCTCTGTTCTACAAACCTGTCGATGGAGAGCCCGTGTTTGTGGCGCAGAAAGGACAAACGTTGCCTAACACCGGTGTGATCAACGTGTTTGAGCGTTTCTTCGCCGCGGATAATGGCCAAGTGATCTTTGAAGTGACCCTGACGAACATGACCAGCTCAGACAATGCATTGTGCCGCTGGACAGCCGCAGATGGCATTGAAGTGCTGATGCAAGAGGGAGATGCCTCTCCTGGGGGTGGAGTGTATGGAGCTCTGCGCAGTCTGAGTGTCAGTGGCAACGGCAAAGTGATGATTCAAGACAGCCGCGCTGTGTGGCGTGATGTCGGAGCTGGCATGGAAATGGTGGTGAAGGTTGGCGACACGGTGTTCTACGGAGGACTGCCACGCACGGCTCTATCACTGGCAGTGAATGACGAGATGGCGAACACACGCCGCGCGGGGGGTGGATTTGGTGGCACGATCAACAATGACGGCAGCGTTTTGGCGATCATGTCAGTCGGCAGTGGTCAATACACAACTCAGATCTACCCATAATCGAATAACAATCCCGAGGCAGTCAAAGCTGCTCTCAAAATCAGCCTTCCAAGTTCGGTTCATCCTGAACTTGGAAGTTCTGTTTTCAGGCCTCGGCTTCAAAAGCTCAGACCAGAGAAGTTGGCAAAGGTTGTCATCCTTTCACTGGCGAAGTGACGTTCGTTTCCTACTGTGAAGCAGCGTCTCAGCCATGATCATTCCCATCCTGCGCGAAATAGTGAGCTCTCCGGTGGTCGATATCATTCGGCACCTGAAGATGTCTCCTGGCATGACGGTTAAAGAGCTCTGTGTGCCCTTGAAGATGAGTTACATGGGGGTCAAACAGCACTGCGATGCGTTGGTGAAGAAAGGTTACTTGGACACTTGGCGTCACGCCGTGCCGCATGGCAGGCCTGAGAAGATCTATCGATTGACCTCCAAATTGACGCCTCTGTTTCCCAAATCCGATGGGGTCATGCTGACGGAGATGCTCAACCACGCCGAGCGCATCTTTGGGCACACCGCCCCCGAAAAGCTGATCTATGCCTACTTTCAGAGTCAGGCCGAAAAGTATGCTGGGCGCATCGCTCAGGAGACAGAGCTGGAGAACAAAGCGCTGGTGCTCTCCCGAATGCGCACGACGGACGGCTTCATGTCGGTCGTGGAAGTGGCAGGCAATGGCGCTTTGCGCTTGGTCGATTACCACTGCCCCTATGCGGATTTAGCGCTGAAGTTTCCACTGATCGAAGAGATCGAATGTGAAATGATCGAACGCCTTCTCGGCTGCACCGTTGAGCGTGCGGTGGAAGAGCGTTCGGGGTTAAAGCGCATCATTTATCAGATCAAGCGCGCATGAGATCAAGGTCCGCGCTGTGGGTGTCCGTGGAGACAATGTCTGGGTTGAGTGTCTTCTTAGCGTGCTGGGCGGCCGCCTCTTTGGTGGGTTGTTTGGGGGGGATCTGGGCGAACTGGGCCTATCCGGGTTGGCCTTTGGGAAGGCTTTGGGATGGGACCCTCATGTTCATGGTGTCGCTCCTGTTTGGCTTTGGGTTGGTTCCATTGCTCGCCTTCGTTGTCGCGGCTTGTCTATTGCCTGTGTGTTTGCTGGTTCTCATGCCTTTGTGGACCTCTCGGTCTTACCATCCTTTGCTGAGTTCCTCCAAATGGGCGCTGCCGTTGGGGATGATCGTGGGTTGGTTTTACTGGGAAGGGCTAGCTCTACTGCAGCCCTCCTTTTTCACTTTTGAAATCAGGCGCCAAGCTTTCTGGACTGCTCAGGTTGGCTCAGGGATGGGAATGTCCTGCGCTTTTGCTCTAGCTTCTTGGATCAAACGAAAGCAGGACAGGGCTGCGAATGTCTTTGGGTGAATTCCTTCACTTTTCTCCTCGCCACAGAACGCGAGAGTGACTAAACCGGGGCCTATCATGAATGCCCGCATTGCTCTCGTTCTCGTCTCCTGTACTTTGAGTGTCGCCACGGGACTGGTGTTGTCTCGTGGGCAAGGAGGGGAGAAAGTAAAAAAAGCACGACCTGTCATCGGTTTGAGCATGGACACGCTCAAAGAAGAACGCTGGATCGGGGATCGTGATCTCTTTGTCGCACGCGCGCAGGAACTGGGCATGGACGTGCTGGTGGAGTCTGCCAACAGCGATGACACCCGGCAGTTGCGTGATGTGGAAAGCCTGCTCACTCGGGGTGTCGATGCCTTGGTGATCATTCCACGCAACGGGCCGGCCATGGCTCGTGCCGTCGAGATGGCTCGAGCAGAGGGCGTGCCGGTGCTTTCTTATGACCGACTCATCACGGGGGCCGAGCCCGATCTGTACATTACTTTTGACAATGTGAAGGTCGGAGAACTGCAGGCGCAATTCATCGCGGATCGCATCCCCAGCGGGGGCAAACTGCGCCTCGTCCGCATCTATGGGGCGAAGACGGACAACAACGCCGTGCTTTTCAAAAAAGGTCAAGATCAGGTCTTGGAGCCACTCATTGCCGCCGGAAAAATTGAAGTCGTCCATGAAGACTGGGCGACTGATTGGACCCCCGAGAATGCCAAGCGCATCACCAATGCAGCCATCACCAAAGCAGGGAAGGGGATCGATGCCATCCTTGCCAGCAACGATGGCACGGCCGGTGGAGCCATTCAGGCACTGATTGAAGAGGGACTGGATGGCAAGGTCATTGTGACCGGTCAGGATGCCGATTTGGCGGCCTGTCAGCGGATCGTGCACGGGAGTCAAACCATGACCGTTTACAAGCCTCTGAAATTGTTAACAAGTCGCGCGGCTGAGCTGGCTTTGAAGCTTGCACAGGGCAGGCCGATCATCGCCAAAGACAGCACCGACAACGGCAAAATTCAGGTGCCCAGCGTGATCTTGGAGATCGTCGCGGTGACGCGTGAAAATTTGCGTGATACCGTGGTGGCGGACGGGTTCAGATCTGAAAAAGAGGTCTTTCAAGCGCAGAAATAAGCTGCCGCCCCAGGCTGGCAGGCGTTGTGCATGGGCAGTTAATGACTGTGCCAATCCTGCCTCTTTGAAATCCCAAGGTTGATTTTTTGCGAATAACTGTCATCTAACCGCGCCGTTTACTTTTTATCTTGTGACTAAACCAGCCTTCCAATTCACTGCCGGTGGCATTCTATTCTTTGGAATCCATCTCCTCGCAATTACAGCCTTCTTTGTGAAGCCTGATCTCACCGCAGTTCTTCTCTGCGTCGGTCTCTTTTTGATTCGAAAATTTGGTATCACTGGAGGCTATCACCGTTACTTCTCGCATCGCTCCTTTAAAACCTCACGCTGGTTTCAATTCTGTCTGGCTTGGCTGGGCGGGATGTCTGCACAAAAAGGTGCTCTCTGGTGGGCCGCACATCATCGCCATCATCATCAGCACTCTGATCAGGAAGACGATGTCCATTCCGTCAAACAACAGGGCTTTTATTGGGCTCATGTTGGCTGGATCCTGGCCCCTGACTACAATGATTATGATGCCAAGCGCGTGAAAGACCTCACCAAGTTTCCTGAACTGGTCTTCATCGACAAATATCACTTCATCCCACCGGTCACTCTGGCCATCGTGACGTATCTCCTGGGATTCATCCTCGGCGGTCCTACCCTGGGTCTGACATATTTCCTCTGGGGCTTCTGCCTCAGCACGGTGATTCTTTATCACACCACCTTCGCCATCAATTCCTTCTGCCACCTCCTCGGTAGCCGTCGTTATGAGACCGGTGAGTCCAGCCGAAATTCCTTCATCCTGGCGATCGTGACCCTGGGCGAAGGCTGGCACAACAACCACCATTATTACCCGCACTGCGCACGTCAGGGTTTCTTCTGGTGGGAGATTGACCCGACGTATTACGTGATCAAGTTCCTCAAACTCATCCGCATCGTGCATGAGATCAAGGAACCTTCGGCACGAGTCCTTGAGGGCAAAGAAGCCACCGCTGCCCTCGGTTAATCGTCGATCCAACTTCAACAAAAAGGCCTGCTTCAGCATTGAAGCAGGCCTTTTTATTTTCAGGGTTGGTTGGATCCAGGATCAATCTTCAAAGTGCATCTGCCCGATGTCACTGCGGCGCTGGAGTCCATCGAAGGTTACCTTTTCAGAGGCTGCATAAGCTTTGGCCCGCGCTTCCTGACGAGTGCTGCCCTGCGCCACGATGGCCAGCACACGGCCGCCATTGGTTTCGAAGTTGCCCTGCTCATTGCGGCGTGTGCCACAGTGGTAAACGTGGGCGTCTTTCACCTGATCCAGGCCCGAGATGACATCTCCATTGCGTGAGCTGGCCGGATAACCCGCCGAGGCAGAGATGAGGCAAATGCTCCAGCCATCGGCAAAGTGGATCAGCTCTGGTTGAGGAGCTCCCTTCGCGGCGGCGAAGACATAGCGGGCGAAATCACCGCGCACCATCGGCATCACCGCCTCAGCCTCGGGATCGCCAAATCGGCAGTTATACTCGATCACCTGCGGGCCTGTCGGCGTCAGCATGAGACCAAAGTAGAGAAACCCGCGGTAGCGCAGACCATCACGAATCAGGCCATCGACGGTCGGTTGCACGATCTCACGCTGGATGCGCTCCATCAGCGCCGGGTCTGCGAGTTGGCGACTCGCCACCGCTCCCATTCCGCCCGTGTTCGGTCCCTGGTCGTTGTCGCGGATGCGTTTGTAGTCGCGAGCAGGCATCAGGATGTGAAATTGGTCATCGCAGACGGAGGCAAAGATGCTGATCTCGGGTCCCGTGAGGCAGTGCTCCACCAGCAAGTCACCCGCGCCAAAAATGCGTTTTTCCATCACATCGGTGATGAAGGCTTCGGCTTCCTCGAGATTGGGGCAAACCGCCACGCCCTTGCCAGCTGCGAGACCATCGAACTTCAGAACGATGGGAAACTGAGTGAGCGCAGCGCGGGCTTCCTCCGCCGTGGTGGTGATGGCAAAATCAGCGGTCGGGATTTGGTGACGTTTCAGGAACTTCTTGGCAAAAGTCTTCGAGGCTTCGAGTTGCGCCGCCTCTTTCCGTGGGCCCCAGCAGGGAATGCCCGCTTCCTCACAAAGGTTCGCGAGCCCGCGATCCTTCACCAGCCACGCTTCCTCACCCGCCACGCAGAGATCAATCTTTTGAGCCAGCATCCAGTCAATCAATTCAGGCAGTCCCGGCACGTCCACCCGAGTCGCCAGTGTGGCGATGGCATCACTGCCTGGATACGCGAAGAGTTCATGCGCGCCGGGGTATTCGCTGAGTGCGGTGATGAGGGCGTGTTCGCGCCCGCCTTTGCCTGTGACCAAAATTTTCATGGGGGCGGATGATTAGCGGGATGGAGCAGGGGAGCAAGAGGGAGATGGAGGAAGCTGGAGAGTGTGAGGGAGGAATGACCTCGCAGTTGATTCGCAGTCCATCCCGGTGAATGGGAAGAAGGTCTGCGCCCGCAGCCTCTCCCGACTCGGCATGTGGTTCAATAGCTTCGGTTTTTGGCTTTTCTTTGTCCTGATGATCACCGTGTACGCACGGTTGCAGCATCGTGGTCAGAACCTGTGGCTCTTGGCCGGCAGCTACTTCTTTTACGGCTGCTTTGATTGGCGATTTCTCTCGCTGATCCTCTTTTGCACCCTGCTGAATTTCTGGACAGGCCTGCGCATCGCCGATGCCACGGAAGGACGTGAAAGGCGGCGCTGGCTCGCTCTCAGTCTCGTGCTGAGTTTGCTGCTGCTCGGGGTCTTCAAATACCTCGGTTTCTTCACTCATGAAGCGGCTCGTGTCCTCTCCTGGATGGGAATCGATGGCAGTCCGTGGATCATCGAACTGGCGTTGCCCGCAGGCATCTCCTTCTTCACCTTTCATGCGCTGAGTTACACCATCGATATTTACCGCAAGCACACGCAGGTTTGCCGCAGCTTTGTCGATTATGCGCTGTTCATCTCTTTCTTCCCGCAACTGGTCGCAGGCCCGATTGGGCGCTCCACTCAGCTGCTGCCACAGATGGAAAACCCCCGGCCGAAGTGCGATGCCGTGCGCTTTCGCGAGGGCTTGTATCTCGTGCTCTCCGGTTTGTTTCTCAAGGTGGTCATCGCGGATAACATGGCCTGGTTGGCCTCCCACATCTTTTCGGCCTTGCCGGAAACTTTGGGCGGTCTGGAAGTCCTGCTCGGCATTTACGCGTTTGCTTTCCAGATTTACGGCGACTTTGCCGGTTACAGCGCCATCGCCTGCGGCACGGCTTTGTGGATGGGCTTTGAGTTGATGACCAATTTTCGGCGTCCCTACTTCGCCACCGATCCGCGCGACTTCTGGCAGCGCTGGCACATCAGCCTTTCCACCTGGTTGCGCGACTACCTTTACATTCCTTTGGGAGGAAATCGCGGGGGAGCCTGGGCCACGAATCGAAACTTATGGGTCACCATGGTTCTGGGCGGACTGTGGCACGGCGCTGCCTGGACCTTTGTGATTTGGGGTGCCATTCATGGTCTTTGGTTGGTCTGTCATCGTCTGCTGGTGGGCGATCAAAAACGTCGTGAGGGGCGCTCTTCATCTGCCGTGTCGTTTCTCAAATGGATCGTCACTTTCCATCTGGTTTGCCTGACTTGGTTGGCCTTCCGGGCAGATTCACTCGATCAGGCTCTCGCACTCTTGGGGCGCTTGGGCACGGGTTGGACTCTGACAGATTTTGCCCAAACCAGTCTCAGCCTCATGATCTTCTTTGTGGGTCCTTGGATGCTGTTTGAGGCCTGGCTCGAGCATCGCCGAGACGATGTGGCCGTGACCAAAATCGCCTGGCCTCTGCGCGCGGTCTTTTACGCCTACTTGGTGCTCATGCTGCTGTTTTTCCCGCCACCGGTTCCCGCTGAGTTCATCTACTTCCGCTTCTGATGAAGATCCTCGCCCATCCTGAAACCAAGGTCGTGCTCGCGCTGCTGGCATTGTTGGGCCTGTTGGAATTGGGCACCCGTGCGCTGGAGACGCGTTTGTCCAAAGACGTGGCGCATCTGCGCAGTGTGCCCGCTGCCGCCGCTCGGTTTCAATCGGCTCCGAAAGAAACGCTGCGGGTGCTCATCCTGGGGAATTCACTTTCTCGCTGCGGTTTGGATCGTGCGGTCCTGGCCGCGGGTCTCAAGGAAAAACTCGGGCGCGAGGTCGTGATCGAGGCCCTCACTCCCGATGGCAGTCGTGTCGAGGAATGGCTGTATGGGTATCGCCGTTACTTCGATCAAAATCAGGCTCAGCCCGATGTCATCTTGCTCGGCACCGCGCGTCTGCATCTCACTGACAATCCGCCTGCCGTTGACAAACTGGCTGCGTTTTATGTGAGCCGACCTGATCTCTCCGGTTATCTCAAGGACTACGCGCGTGATGTGGAGTCCGCCAGTCTGGCGCTCACTGCCCGCACTTCCATGCTCTTCGCTCATCGCGCCCGCGTGCAGCCGCTGGTCTTTTACAATCTCGTGCCGGGCTACACCGAGACCGTTCAGGGCATCAATGCCCAACGCGCCAAGTCGGCTGCTGCTCACATGAAAGGGGCCTCGGCACCGCCACTGACTTGCGCAGCCTTTGATCGCTTGCTCTCCACCGCTCAAGCCAGCGGCACCAAGGTGATCGTGGTGACCATTCCTCTGCCGGATGAATACGTCATTCCCGAAGAAGTCGCCAAAACGGCCCAGGCGCACCAAACCCCCATCGTTCTTTTCGGTCAGCAACTTCGCCTCCCCGACACAGCCTTTCCTGATGCTTATCATCTGAGCGAAACCGGAGCATCTGACTTCACTCGGCAATTGCTGGAACCTCTCGTGCCGCTGCTCTCCACTTTTCGTTAGTCCGTTTTTCAACCCACCCCATCACGTGCGTCTTCTTTGGATCAAAACCAGCCCGCTGCACCCGCTGACCCGTGGTGGAGATCTCCGCAGTTATCACCTGCTGCGTTGGTTGAATCGTTGGCATGAAGTTGACTTCGCTGGCATGGCGGCTGATGCGGGGCAATTGGCGGCGACGGATCTCGCGGGTGAATACTGCCGGAAGTCCACCTGGATTCGGTTTCCCTTGGCTTCGCAAAAGCTGCCACGCCCCCTGTTTCTCATGGGCGCCGCGTTGAACCTGCGCTCAGAGCTGCCCTACGCGGTTCAGCGTTTTACGTCCTTGAAATGGAAGGCGCATCTTCGTTCCGTCATCCAAAACGGGAACTACGATGCGATCATCTGTGACTTCCTCTTTCCAGCCTCCAGTCTGCCCTGGGACATTCATGCCGGCAGTCGTGTGCCCTGGATCTTGTTTCAGCACAATGTCGAATCCCTGATCTGGAAACGTCGCGCTGAGACGAGACGTGGGTTTGGCAAGGCTTACCTGCGTGATCAGTGGAAGCGCATGGAGAGTTTTGAAAAACGTTCCTGTGCGGCCTTTGATGCCGTGCTCTCCGTCTCCGACGAAGACAGTCGGGTGATGCGTGAGGACTATGCTTTGCCCAATGTTCTGGGGGCCGTGCCGACCGGAGTGGATGTGGAGTATTTTCAGCAAATCCCACGTCAGTTGGCGGCAAAGCCTACCGTCGTTTTTGTCGGGTCCATGGATTGGTATGCGAACGTCGATGCTGTGAAAGCCTTTGTTGCCGAGTCCTGGCCGCAAGTGCGCGCTGCGGTGCCTGAGGCGCGGTTGCAGATCGTCGGACGTCAACCTTCTGCCGACATCTTGGCCTTGGCTGGAGAAGCGCAGGGCATTGAGGTCACCGGCACGGTGCCTGATGTCCGGCCTTACCTCCGCGCGGCTCATGCCATGGTGGTGCCCTTGCGCATTGGCGGTGGCACACGGCTGAAGATTTATGAAGCCATGGCGGCCGAGGTCCCCGTGGTTTCCACCAGCATCGGGGCGGAGGGATTGCCCGTGACGGATGGGCAACACATCGTCCTGGGTGAGACCTCCCAGACACTGGCGGAAGGTGTCACCCGCTTGCTGACTCAGCCCGATCTCGCACGTGACATCGCCGCTGCCGCTCTCCAGCAAGTCGCCATTCCTTTCTCTTGGCAGGCGGCTGCCAAACAGATGGAAACCTACTGCCTGCAAGCCATCGCCAACAAGCCCACACACGCATGATCGACAGCGTCTTGGCCCTTCTTCTCGCACTCAGTGTCTTGGCCTTGGCACACACCTATGTGCTTTATCCGTTGTCATGGCGTTGGTTAGGAACACGCATTCGACCTTGTTTTGACACGACTCGTCCTCCTTCGCCGGAAACGAGCACCAAGGTCAGTGTCATCATCGCCGCCTACAATGAAGAGCGCTTCATTGAGGAGCGTGTGCGCAATCTTTTGGCCTGTGATTACCCCGCTGATCTGTTGGAGATTTTAATCGCCTCCGATGGCTCCAGTGATCGCACGGTGGAGTTGGCTCGGGCAGCGGCGGGTGGTGACTCGCGCGTGCAAGTGTTGGATTACCAAGACCGCAGTGGCAAGGTGGGCGTGCTCAATCGTGTCTGCGCTTTGGCCAAAGGGGAGATCTTGGTCTTCAGCGATGCCAATGTGACCTTTGAGCCGGATGCGCTGCGTCTGCTGGTCGATGCCCTGAAAGATGAGCGCGTTGGCTGTGTCTGTGGAAAGCTCCGGCTTCGGGCACCTGCCGGCCAAACCCATGCGGAGACTGAAGGACTCTACTGGAAACTGGAGTCGTGGTTAAAGACTCAAGAAGGCGCACGTGGTGTCCTGCTCGGCGCCAATGGAGCGATCTATGCGCTGCGGCGTGCGCAGTGGCAGCCCGTTGCACCCGATACCGTGGTGGAGGATTTTTACATCCCCATGCGCCTGCTCATGGATGGCTTTCGTGTCGTCTTCGATCCTCGCGCCCTTGCTTGGGAAGACATGCCGCCTTCTCTCAAAGACGAGTTCGGTCGGCGCATCCGCATCGGCGCGGGGGACTATCAAGCGTTGAGCCGTTGCCTGCCTTTGTTAACTCCGGCGCATGGACTCGCCGCTTGGGTTTTCTTTTCGCACAAAGTGCTGCGCTGGATGGGGCCGCTGTTTCTCATCACCGCCTTCCTCAGCTCTCTTGTGCTGACGCTTCGGGGTTGTCCTCTGGGAACCACGGCGTTGTTAGGCCAAGTGGCTTTTTATGCCCTGGCTCTCTTGGGATTGAAGGTCACCCAAGGCCGCGGTTTGGTCGCCAAACTGTCAGGAGCCGCCGCCCACTTTGTCAGCATGAATGCCGCGCTGTTTCTCGGCTTCTTTCGCTGGCTGACACGCACCCAACGAGTGACTTGGCAGAGAACCGCCCGCTGACTCAGTGTTAGGCTGCCATCTGGTAGCGTGCCGGTCCTGGTTTAGCTCCGGGCTCATCACGCTCCACCACACCATCTCGGAGACGAATGATGCGCGTGCAGCGTTCCACCATGCGCTCGTCATGGGTCACGAAGACGAGGGTCTTGCCCTGAGCATTGAGATCATCAAAGAGATCGAGAATCTCTTTGCCGGATTTGCTGTCGAGATTGCCGGTGGCTTCGTCGGCTAGAATCATCAGCGGACTGTTCGAGAGGGCACGGGCAATCGCCACGCGCTGCTGCTGTCCGCCTGAGAGTTCGGTGGGTTTGTGAAAGAGTCGATGTCCCAGCCCCACTTGATTCGCCAGTCGTTCCGCCACTTCACGCATGTGGCCATCGTCAGCACCGCCGTAATACATCGGCACGGAGATGTTCTCCAAAACAGTCAGCTGCTGGATCAGGTTGTAGCTTTGAAAAATGAAACCCAGGTTCCGATTCCGAGCCGCTGAAAGGTCATCGTCATTGAGGGTCGCGACATTTTCACCGCCGAGAAAGTAGTCGCCACTGGTCGGCTGATCGAGGCAGCCCAAGACATTCAGCAGGGTGGACTTCCCGCAGCCGGAGGGGCCCATGATGCACACGTATTCACCCGGGTAGATGTCAAACGAGATGCCCTGGAGCACTTGGCTGAGGACATCTCCCATCTGGTAGGACTTGCGGATGTCACGCAAGCTAATGATCGGCTCAGACATGAGGCGGAGAAAAGAGAAGGAAGGAAGCTACCGAGCAGGCTAGGGGAGTGACTTCACGGCGGCCAAGTCCTTGTCCTTTTCTTTGGCCTTCGGTTTCGGTTTGGCTGGGGCTTCCGTAGGCTGTCCGATCCCTGGCGTGGTCTTGTTCTCAGGGATCAATTTCTTCGGCAGGGAGAGAGCGACAAGCTCACCCGGTTGGAGGCCTTGACGGACTTCGATGAACTCATCATTGAAGAGTCCTGTTTCGATGGGGCGACGCTCCAGCGAGTTGCCCGAGTTGACGTAACAGAAGTGGTGATCTTCCTCGACCTCGATGGATTGCACCGGCACGAAGACGACTTCCACCAGCTGATCGACAATGACTTCGACCTTGGCATTCATGCCCGGTTTCATCCAGGGATGCGTGCCGAGGATGTGGATGGAGGCCGGATACACTTTCAGGTTAGGCGTGTAGCGGCTGCTGCTGGAGTCCGGAAGGACGGCCAATTCAGCGACACGACCCTCGAGCACTTTGCCGGGCTCTGCATCCACACGAATCAGCGCAGGCTGACCGATGCGGACTTTCTTCACCTGGGATTCGTGAATGTTCACGTGCACGCCCATCTGAGACATGTTGGGAATGGTCAGAACCGTCTGCCGAAAACGCACGTTCGTGCCTTCTTCGATCGATTCATTGTAGCGGGTGGAAGCACTGGCATTGAGATCGCCATAGGCCACGAGTCCCGGTTGGGTCGCACGGATCATGCAGGCCTTGAGTTGGCGATCGAGGTCTTCTTTTTTGGCGAGTTCCATTTCATAACGACGCTTCGCCGTTTGGAAGCGTGTCTCGGCCTGAGCCATCTTGGAGCGGTTGGCGCGCACCGTGCGTTGAAGTTTGGTGAGGCTTTCCCGATAGGCGCTGAGGAGTTGCGCGCATTGTTTGGAGAACTCGTATTTCTTGTAGAGGTCGAGCTGGGTGATCGCTGTTTTGACCGACAAAGAAACCTTTTCGAAGTTCACCTGATCGTTCTCCAACTGAGTCTTGGAGATGAAATCACGAGCGGACAGGCGCTGCGAGGCCTCTACCTTTTGTTTGGCCACCGCCAGCTCGGATTTACGCAGCAGCAGCTCATCTTCCAGCTGACGCAGCTTTTGCTGAGCCTCGCCATCGCCACTCGCCTGGTTTTCAAGAAACGGCGTGAAGTCGATGCGTTCCGCCACGGTTTTAGAGGCCGTCTTTTTAGCCACGGGTTTGATCGGTTTGGCAGGCGCTGGGGCACCTAACTTCGCGGGGTCCGACTCCAGCTGAGTGCTAGCTTGTGACTCAAGCGTGTCGGCAAACTTATCAAACTCCTCGCTGTCCTTGGGCAGGGTCGCGGCGTTGAGGATGTTGGCGGTGAGATCACGACCGAGGTATTTCTCGAAATCCATGAGCGCAAAGATCGCCGTCTCCTTCATGTCACGCACGAGGCTTTGATTCTCACTGCGTTGGATCTCACGGCCTTCATCGGCGTCGATGTAAGCAGCCACCGTGGTTTGAAATTGGATCTCGTGGTCTTGGATCCGGCTTTTGAGATCGGAGTTGTCCAGCTCGACCAGCACCTTGCCCTCTTTGACATCCTCTTCCGTGACGAGGTAACCTTCAGGAATCAGGCTGAGGATTTTGGTAGGGGTCTCGATCTCAGACTTCAGTTCGAAGTTTTGCAGAGCGCGGATTTCCCCGCCTTGCAGCACATTGATCTGCAGCGGCCCTCTCTGGGCCGTGAAGGTGGGAACATCTTCCCCTTCCGTCTTCGAACCCGTCATCCAGTAGCCCAAGCCGCCGAGGGCCAGAACGCCGGTGCTCACGAGGATCCATTTTTTTGGTTTCACCTTCATCATGACTCTCCCTTCGGTTTTTCCTTCTTCAATACGTCCACCCAGCTGCCGTCTTTCTCAATGAACAGCACTCCCATGTCACTCCACAGCTGAAGACGAGCGATGACGTGATCGATCAAAGTCGAGACGGCAAGGTCCCGCGCCGTGATCAGACGATCCTGAGACTCCACGATGTCACGCGCCGTGCCCTGACCTTCTTCCATCAGCGCTTCTTCGATCTCGAGTCGCTTTTGGGCCAAGGAAAGACCCTGGAGCGCCAGATCATACTGTTTCCGCGCCACTTCCAGACCGCGCCAGTCACTGCGGATCGTGCTGCGCAATTGCTCCTCCGTCAGTTCCAGTTCACGCGCCGCGCGTTGTTCGGCGATCTGAGCTGCCCGCAGCGTGTTGCGTTCCGGTTTGGTGTTCAGATTGAGATCGACATCCAAGCCTCCTGTGACAACGCGTTCGCTAGGATTCAGTTCCAGTCCCCGATTTCTACCCGGGTCGAAGATTTGATAGTCCACCAAGGCATTGACGGTGGGCAGGGTCTGCTGGTGAGCGATTTTCACCCGGCGCGCGCTGTCCTGAAATTCATCGCGTTGATTGTAAACATCCAGCCGCGTGATCAGGGCCGTGTCGAGCGCTTGATCGAGCGAACCTTTGGGATCGATGACTTGCAGCTTCTTGAGTTCCGAATTGTCCAAAACAATCCGCTCCGTCACGGGCAGCCCCATGGCGATCTTCAAATCATCGAGCTGTTCTTCATAGTTGCGGATCGCCGTGATCCAGTTGCGCTCATAGGTGATCTGGCCCTGCTCGATCTGTTTCAGGCTGGACTGGGTGCGCAGGTTGGCCTCGGCGAGCGCGCGGTCACGTTCGATCGATGCCAGGGAGGCCCGATAGGCGACGTAACGATTGCGTGCGGCTTCTCGCGCCTGAATCACCCGGAAATACTGGCGCGCGATGTCCACGGTGAAGGTCTTTCGATACTGCGTGAAATCGCGAATCGCATAGAGCACATTGCGCTCATCTTGGCGGAGAGGTTCCGCAGCGGCGAGAACGCCTGCACCTGCGAGCAAGGGTTGGGTCAACGTTACCGCTGCCTGCGAATCGGTGACGTTGCGGATGCCACCGGTGAAAAAGCGCGTGAAGTCCGCGGACAAATCCAGTGCCAACCGTGCACCGGTCTGCATCAGATAATTCAGGCCCACTCCACCATTCGTGGTGAGGGTGGACGTGCGGACAAAGTTGTTCACGCCGGACTTGACTTGCTGCTCGGTGAAGGCTCCGCCTCCATCGCCTCTTAAAATGGGGCCAAATTGCTGACGGGTGAGCGTCAGGTCCAGTGCCGAGAGATAGACCTGCTCCTTTCGGCTCAGGTAGGTGCGATTGCGATGCACCGCGAAGTCCAGCGCCGCGGGCAGGCTCACCACACGGGCACCCTTTTCGATAAAGGCGCGATCGCCCAGAAAGTCCGCCGTCTCAGCGCTCTTCATCAGCACGTCCAGCTTCACCGGCGCGGGCGGTGTGATGTTCAGCAGCGTTTCATCTTCGGCCCCAGCGACCGCTTGAGATTTCTTGCCGAGAATGCCAAACACCTCCCGATCGGCGGACCTTTTGAAAAAACCCTGACTGCATCCTGCCAGTGCGCCCAGGCTGATGACAGCGAGTGCGAGAGAGTGGGGAGCAGAGATGAGTTTCAGCATGGGAGCGGTAGGGAATGGCTCAACCGTCCGGACTGCCTCATTGGGGCTGCACAGACTGGCAATGGTTGGGGGTAAGACCCAAACGAACCGACGAGGGAAAGTCTATCAGGACTTCATCGCAAAAGGCATTCCGCTGGGCTGCGGCCCAGAATCCTTCTCCTCCTCCTGTTATGCTGGGGCAACCATGTGAGGTGCGCTAGAATGTTGGACCAGGAGATAAGGGAATAAGCAGCATGAAAACAACTCTCCGAAAACGTTACAGCAGTGACTTCAAAGCGCAGATCATCGACCTCTTCCATCTTGGC
>JAIXVB010000062.1 GCA_027483245.1 Verrucomicrobiaceae bacterium
AAAACTGGGCTCGATGAAAAGGTGAAGCTGCCCATCGCGGCCAAGTGGTATAAGCCCAAGGGCACGCAGCCCAAAGGCCCCAAGGTGCGGCACAATCAGTGGCGCTACGTGGACTATGATGGCGATGGCAAAACCGATCTCTGTGTCGGCATCGAAGACTGGAGCTACTACGGCTGGGATGATGCCTGGAATGAAAAAGGGGAGTGGCAAAACGGTCCCCTACACGGCTTCGTTTTCATCTTCCGAAACTCCGGCACGGATGAAGCGCCGAAGTATGACAAGGAGTTCCGGGTGCAGCCCGTGGACACGTTCGGTTGCCCTTCGCCTAACTTTGAAGACTTCGACGGTGATGGCGACCTGGATCTGCTCTGTGGCGAGTTCCTCGACAAGTTCACCTACTTTGAAAATATCGGCACGCGCACGGAGCCGAAGTATGCCAAAGGTCGCCGTGTGCTCGATCCAGAAGGCAAGCACCTGCGCATGGATCTGGAGATGATCGATCCGGTGGCCTTTGATTGGGACAAAGACGGAGACTTCGACCTCATCTGTGGCGATGAAGATGGCCGCGTGGCTTTCATCGAAAACACGGGCAAGCTGGGCGCGGACAAGACGCCTGTGTTTGCCAAACCGAGCTATTTCAAACAGGAGGCCGACGAGATCAATTTCGGCGCGCTCGTCACGCTCTTCGGGTGTGATTGGGACGGAGACAAAGACACCGACATCATTGCGGGCAACACGGCGGGTTACATCGCCTTCATTGAGAATCTCAGCGGCACCGGTGTTGCTGAGCCGAAGTGGGCAGCTCCTGCCAAGCTCAAAGCCGGCGGTAAAACCCTGCGCATCATGGCTGGCAAAAATGGCAGCATTCAGGGACCCGCGGAAGCCAAGTGGGGCTACACCACGCAGACCGTGGCTGACTGGGATCACGACGGTGACCTGGACATCATCGCCAACAGCATCCTCGGCAAAGTCGTGTGGTATGAAAACACCGGCAGCGTGACGAAACCTGAACTCGCCGCCGCGAAGCCAGTGGAAGTGGAATGGCAGGGTGAACAACCGAAGTTGGCTTGGGGCTGGCTGCGTCCTGAGGGCAAGGCGCTGCTTACCCAATGGCGCACCACGCCTGTGGCGATCGATTGGAACAAAGACGGCCTCACCGACCTGGTCATGCTCGATCACGAAGGCTACCTGAGCTTTTTCAAACGCACCCAGACCGGTCTTCAGCCTCCAGCACGAATCTTCGCAGACAAAGACGGCAAGCTGCTCCAGCTGAATGCAGGCACTGCCGGGAAAAGTGGTCGTCGCAAACTCTGCCTCATGGACTGGGATGGCGATGGCAAGCTGGACATCCTGCTGAACAGTCAAAACGCCCAGTTTCTGCGTCAATCTGGGGAGAAAGATGGTCTCAGCCTCTTCACCGACAGCGGCAATGTCAGCGATCGCAATATTGAGGGTCATGACACCAGTCCGACGCCCGTCGATTGGGATGCCAACGGCCTGCCCGATCTGCTCATCGGGGCCGAAGATGGCCGTCTTTATTTCCTCAAGAACCCCAAAGCGAACTGACCTCCACCTTTCCCCTCGCCTGCTTCCCACCCATCATTTGGTGCGGAAGTAGGCGTGGCCGGGGTCACCTTTGCTGAGCAGGTAGGCGAGCAAGTCGAGGATGTCGTCTTCCTTCAGCATGTTGACGAGACCCGCAGGCATCATGGAGATTTTGCTCGGTTCGATGCTGGCGATGTTGCCACGCTTGAGGCTCTGAATGGCGTTGGGGTCCATCATGTTCACGTTCACCATGAGCGTGTCTTCTTTGAGGTTCATGATGCGCCCGACCACGAGGCTGCCGTCCTTCATTTTGAAGTCCATGCTGCCGTATTGATCGCTGATTTCTTTGCTCGGTTCGATGATCGACTCCAGGAGGTCACGAGGGCCAAATTTGCCTGAGACGCTGGTCAGGTCAGGACCGATGGCACCGCCTTCGAAATTGAATCGATGGCAGCCGAAGCAGCCGATGGCTCCGAAGCTGTTGCGGCCGTTTTCAAAGTTGCGTCCACCTTCGAGGCCGACGTTGAGCAGGCCTTCGAGGTCCTTCACCGTGTAGTTCTTCACGTATCCCAGGGTCTTGGCTCCAAAGGTGGGCGCTTTGGCTTCAAGTTTGGCTTCGAGGATGGGTTTGAGCGCGAGCTTTTCGGCCTCGGTCAGCGCCGCAAGGCTGTCGCGTTTGATGTCATCGATGAACATGCCGAAGCTGGCACCACCGGTGTAGTGGGCGGCTTTTTGAAACCACTGGAAGAACGATTCACGCAGGGCAGGGGTCCAGCCTGCTTTGGCGAGGCGGAGGCTCTTGGCATAACCAATCTGCTCTTCCTGTGACGGGGCTCCATGGACCAGCGGAACGGTTTTCGCGACCACTCCTTCATCTCCGAGATAGACGAGCATTTCACAGAGGTCCTGGCTGAAACCCGTGTCCTTGTGAGGGAAAAGAGGGGCGAATCGGGCAATCGTGGTTTTTTTCTGCTCGGCGGTGGGTTCGCTGAGACGGAGGAAAGCGAGGGTGTAGTTCCGCAGCAGCGTGGTTTGGCCGAGGAGATCGAGACCATCGAGGGAGATTTTGTCCAGAGCTGCGATGACAGCGGGCTGGTCTTCTTTGGCACCATGGCGAGTCAGGGCCATGAGGGCTGTTAAAGCAGCGCGCGGTTCTTTTTCAGCCAGGGCCTTGTCCTTCCAGGTGGCGAGGGGTTGGTGCTCGATGGCGATGCGCGCGGCATTGCGGATGAGTCGGTCGCTGTGGCCGAGGTGGGGCCAAGCTGCGGCGAGGGCTTTGGGCTCGAGTTGACCGTGGAAGACCTCAAGACTGCGGCGCAGTTCGTGGAGTTTTTTGGCCTCACCTTCCAGTTTCATGGGTTGAGGGGCGGTGGACTCGCTGCCGATGTAGGTCACGCGATAGAGTGCGGATTGGGTTTTGCGTCCGCCGATGGCGAAATACATCGCGCCGTCTTTCGGATTGATGACCAGATCCGTGAGAGGCAAGGGCTGGGCGCTGATGAACTCCTCGAAATCAGCGGCATAACCCGCGCCATCCGGGCGCAGATGCACGGCATACATTTTGCCGTAGCTCCAGTCGTTAATGAAAAAGGCTTCCTGATACTTGGCAGGGAATTTGGCTCCGTATCCGAACTGTGTGCCGGTGGGTGAGCCTGGGCCGATGTCTTTTACGGGCGGCACGCTGTCTTCCCAGCGCACCGGCCATTTGGCAGAGCCATTGCGCCAGCCGAACTCGCTGCCGCTGAGCACCTGACAGACGCGGGTGGGGCGATACCAGGGCAGACTCATGTCCCACTCCATGTCGGCATCGTAGGTGAAGAGGTCGCCCTCATGATTGAAAGCAGCCCCGTATTGATTGCGAAAGCCGGTGGTGAGCAGTTCCCAGTCTTTGCCATCCAGACTGACTTTGGCCACCCAACCACGCGGGGCGAGCGCGTCCTTCATGAACCCACGGCCATAGATGCGCGGCAAAAGGATGTCTTCCTGCCAGACCGCAGGCACGCGATTCTTGGTGAACTCGGTGAGTGGGGTCTGATTGCCGACAATGACGTAGATGCTCTCGCCATCGGGGCCGGGAACGACGTAGTGCGGGCCGTGCTCACCGGCGCGTTCGGTGTAGGCACGTAGCAGATCGACTTTGTCGAAGGCGTCATCGCCATTGCTGTCGCTGACTTTGTAAAGCCCGCGTCCCTGATACTCATCGCCATTGACCTGGAGATAGATCGCGCCTTTGACAAAAGC
>JAIXVB010000119.1 GCA_027483245.1 Verrucomicrobiaceae bacterium
CTTTGCCGGAGGCATGGCCGTCGGTCTCTTCGTCACCGTCCAGCTTCTGCCCATTCAGATGCCCACCGCCGCCATCCTGGCCGCCATCTTCCGGGTGAACATTCCCATCGCCATCGCCATGTGCTGGCTGAGCAACCCCGCCACCCTCGCCCCCATCGGCCTGCTGGAAAACTGGGTCGGCACCTGGGTCATCCAACGTTTCGGTGATCCGACCGCCGCGGCCGCAGCCATCGTCGAAGAACACGAAACCCTCGCCAAAGGCATCCAATTCGCCAAAGCCATGTTCCTCGGCGGCATCTTCGTCGGCGGTGCCCTCGCCCCTGTCGGATACGTCATCACCTACATCACCTGGGGCGCCATCGAACAGTGGAACAAATATCGCCGCCAACCCGCCCTTCCCCTCACCACGGAGAAGGATGGCTGATGGGGGAAAGTGGATGGTTAATGGCTGATTGTTGATGGCTGCCTTGAAGGGACCACGGGCACTCCTGCCCGCCTTCTTCATCTCCCGTGCTGATCATTGACGGAAAAGAAGGCCAGCCACGCCCAAAAGCCTCCACACAAGGCTCTGAAAACCATCAACCATCCACGATCAACCATCAGCCCGTTTGAGTTGATGGCTGATTGTGGATGGCTCCCGAAGAAGTGTCGCAGGCATTCCTGCCTGCCGTCTTCCTCTTCCGTGCGGATGAATAAGCAAATCCGCTTCGCTCAAAAGCCCCCGCACAAGGCTCCGCAAACCATCAACCATCCGCCATCAACCATCAACTGTCCCCAATCAGCCACCTAGGTTGCACTTCAGCGACTCGGCCTCATTCCCAGCACAAACCTTGCATTTGACACGCAACGTTCTTGCCAACGGCACTGAGGCTCGCCTTTGTAGGCAGATCCTTCCCCGAAAGGTCTTTAAAACCTCCGGAGGAACTCTCTGACTCCCTAAAATCGCTTTCTCCGCAGCCTCCCGCTTGGATCAATCAGCAAAAGAACGCACTGCAAACCGAGAGCACCTGCTAAGCCTGCTCCATCAAGTCCAATGCCCAAGAATCGCACAGCAACATCCAAGGACTACGACCTACACCGGAAGTTCGGCGTCCTGCCAAGGGCAAATCTCACTTGGCTGCAGCACGTCATTGGCAGGCCTAACATCACTACACAGATAGATCGCTCAATCGAACATGGCCAAAATTGATTTCCCGAAGCTACTGAAGGCACTGCTGGAAGAAAGCGACATCCAAGGTCCCATCCGTAGTCTTGCCGACCGCGCCGGAGAAATCCTCGCGGACAATAAGCTTCCTTTCTTTCCAGACTACACGGACCACGGGACAGACCACATCAATGCCGTGCTGAAATCCGAAGTGGAACTGATTCCGAAACATGTTTGGGAACACAGCAAAAAAGACTCCGAGCCGCGCCTGCTATGCGATGCCGACGCAGCGGTTATCATCGGCGCAACCCTTCTGCATGACATCGCGATGCATCTCCGGCCCGACGGCTTCCTTGAACTGGTTCGGAGGGAATCGCGGTTCCTCCCACTTTCTTGGTTCAAGGAAAGCCACGAGGGACATTCAGCCGATGGCCCTTGGCACGACTTGTGGGAAGACTTTCAGCGTGAGGCGAGGCGATTCAGCGACAGCCAACTGAGCAACATCATTGGCGAAGAGTCGGCACGAGCGTGGAAGTTCCATGACTTGCCCAACGATACCGGACAGTGGGAGCGAAACCACTGCCTGATAGTTGGCGAGTTCATCCGCCGACATCATGCACGACTGGCGCATGAAATTGCGATTTATGGATTCCCGGGACTGCCCGTCGGCTCAGGCGAAGGCCAGTTCCCCGCCATGGGCAAGGAAGAAGGTCACCCACTGATGCGGCTCGCCGACCTAATCGGGCTCACCGCGCGGTCGCACGGAACTTCGCTCCGTGTCTGCAAGGCGTATCTGGAGGCCAGTCCACTTTATCCTGGGACGCCCAGACCACTGGGCACAGCCGTCCTTTATCCGATGGCGCTTCTTCGCGTCGCTGACTATCTCCAGATTGACCGCCAGCGTGCGCCGGCCGTACTGCTCCAACTCCGCAATCCGCAAAGCCCGATTTCGGTCCAGGAATGGAAGAAGCACCGAGCTGTCCAGCAGATTGGTCCGGCCAACAACCCTCGTGGAAAGATGGTCACGGTCACTACCGAGTTGAGCTTGTCGCTCTTCCTCCAACTCAAAGATCTGTTGGCAGGAATGCAGGCAGAAATGGACCATTCCACCGCTGTGCTGGATGAAGCCTACGGCACAATGACCGAACTCGGTCTGAACCAACTCAACCTTGCGACCCGGCGAGTCTATTCCAATTTGGAAAGCCCCGCGTTCCGCGACAACCTACCTTACATTCCTAACCGGACTGGATTTACCGCTGACCCGAACTTGCTCACGCTCCTTGTCGAGCCTCTTTACGGCAAGCAGCCGAGTGTCGGAGTTCGTGAGCTGATGCAGAATGCTGTGGATGCCGTGTGTGAATTGGAAGCGTGGTCCGAGGCCCACAATATATCCATCCAGTCTCTCTACCTGCCCGAGCAAGATTGCGATGTGCTGATTGAATACATCAAGCGGGAAAACGGCACTTGGTTTCTTCATGTGCGAGACAGGGGCATCGGCATGCGGAGCGACACCATTCAGAATTACTTTCTTCGTGCTGGTGCCTCATTCCGTCGCAGTGCGGAGTGGGCGAAAGAATTCCTAGACGAAAAGGGGCGGCCGCGTGTGTTACGCGCCGGGCGCTTTGGCATCGGCGCTTTTGCGGTCTTCCTTCTCGGCCCCTCCTTCAAGTTGTGGACGCGGCATGCGGGAGTAGACAAGTCCATGGGCTACTCAATCGAGGCGTCAGATTCGAGCCCACTCATAGAAATCCGTCGTGTTGAAGGCTTGCCCGTCGGGACGACGATCGAAGTCACGCTGAGCAGCGAAACTGTCGAAGCTCTTAAACTTGAAGAAGCTAGTTATTCCAAATTCAATGGGCTATGGGATAATGTCGATTGGTTTTGCTGGGATTGGCCCAAAGTCACCCAGCGGGTCATTCGTGGACCTGAACCCAAACTGTTGGAGAGGAGATTTGCGTGCCCTGTTCGTAAGAGCATCTCTTCTCCAGATTGGTCCGTGATTCATCCCCAGGGGTTCGATGCAGTGTTTTGGACTTTCGGGAAACAGCCGATTCTAACATGTAACGGCATAAGAGTTTCGGAACCACGAAGATACGGGATGTCCGACGCCGTTTACTCCTGGCCGAAAGACGCGCAACTAACACCCCCCTGCATCGCGGTAGTCGATGGCGCAGCGAATCTTCCGCTGACAACCCAGCGATACCAACTCTCCCAAGAGACCGTTCCGTTTGTGGATGAGTTGGTGCGCGATGTCTCGTTGTCCTTCATTGCGCACGCGCTCGTTTGCGGTCCGAAGTCACCTGAGGAAGCGCTTTCATCACGCGGTGAATATCCTCTGAAATTTAAACAATTCACCGAATACGAGAACGTAAATGAAATTGAGGCACCATTCGCCAAAGGTCTTTTGCGATGGTGCGTAACTTCGGAAGCAATGGTTCCCGCAGACCCATGGCTCTACACTCTGTTAAAATCCAACTCTTGCCTTGTTTATGGAGTGTTAAGTCTGGATAAACCTCTTCTCCATGAGCATCCGCCAGAAGAGGATTTACTGGAACAAGCACGCAGCGGTGGATTTGCAATATTACCATGGTTTGGCTGCCTACAGGTTCCAGGTATCGATTGGAATGAGCGCGCGGAGCAAGCCACTTATCAGCTACGCCCGATTCTTGGCATGATAGCTAGAGAGGGTGTGCAGTGCTTGGGCTCGGCTGACGCGGCTCGTGTGCTTGTATCTGCACTTCCACAATATCAATTTGGGGCTGAAATGCGGACGCTACATACAAGTTTTCATATCGAGCAAGATGACAAGAATTCCAAACAACCGATTTGGTCAAAAGTAGAAAGCTGCAACTTTTCAAAGGAATGGTTCGAAGCTCAAAATGAGGAGTCAACTGCGGATGTCCCGCTGAAAACAATACTCAAATCTTGGGAAACTGACATTGATCTCGACCTAGAATACTATGACCACTTCCGGGATTCTTATTATGAAAGGAAAAAATACGGAGTCCTATTCGTAGCTGAAGTTCGAATAAGGCCCACGAACTCGCCGAAGTCCATAATTGCGAAGATTTGGAACGAATGTCTCGGAGCAAAAGGAATCCCGTTTGATACCTCTTCTCGTGAGGCATTGATCGCCGAAGGATACGAGCATGCCGAATTGAAACGCCATCTCGATGCCTGGCAGGAAATGAAACGATCAGGCTCGACGTGGGCAACTGGCGGCTAGAATGCGATAACCTGTGCAAGCCATCATAGCCGTCATAGTCGGCATTGGGTCCGCATGAGCTGATACAGGTGCGTTGGATCTCTGATCTCTTCAACACGCCTAGCAAGCTACAGCCTGAGATGGAGGCAGATTCCAACGTAGAACGGACTTTCCAGTCCGTTGGGGGAGGAAAAGAGTTGGAAAACTCGTTCTACGGACGGCGGTAGCTGGTGAAAAGACACAAGGACAGCTTCGGGCGTTTAGCGCTTTCGAGGGGCTTTTGGCCTGCGAAAGCTCCAGAGGGCTGGAGCACTCCAGAACGCTGCCGCGCTGGGGCGGTTTCTACTGGAGCCGGGGAACACAGGCTGAAAGCCTATGCTACGACGCTGCCGCGCTGGGGTGGGTTTCTGGAGTGGGCGAACACAGGCTGGAAGTCTGATGACCTCAGTTCTGCGTTTCCTTGGACTCTTCAGGGAAAGCTCGGGTTTGGGGCCTGGGTGGAGGGGGTGAGTGAGGGTCTCTGGAGCTTTCGAGGGTTTCTTGAGCGCATCCTTCTCGACTGCGGCGGATGCTGATTCAATTACCCAACCAGCGTGTCAGGTAGCCCTGGGAAGCTGCCGGAGTTGGGCAGGATGCGTGCCGAAGGAGGGGCGGCTTGTGGGAGTTCTGTGGGTGGGTTTCATGGCGAGTCTCGGTCCATGATGGCCATTGCTTGTCTTTTCCTTCTGACCCTGAGGAGATGGGCTCTTCGGGGGCAGGTTTGGGGGGCTCCCCTGGGTGGCGGCCTGGAAAAGGGCTGTGGAAGCACAAAAACCCTGCTGGGTTTTGGAAATACCTTCCAAGGTTTTCGGAAAAACTTGCTGGGTTTTGAAAATACCTTCCAAGGTTTTCGGAAAAACTTGCTGGGTTTTGAAAATACCTTCGAGGGTTTTCGAGAAACCTTGCTGGGTTCTGAAAATACCTTCCAGGGTTTTCGGGAAAACTTGCTGGGTTCTGAAAAGACCTTCCAGGGTTTTCGGAAAACATTGCTGGGTTCTGGAAATACCTTCCAGGGTTTTCGGGAAACCTTGCTGGGTTTTGAAAATACCCCTCAACCTTTTTCCAAAACCCCTTACCCTTTTTGCAGGACCGCTTGCCTTTTTCCGACAAAGGCTTGCCTTTTTTCCGCAAAGGCTTGCCTTTCTCTCACAAAGGCTTGCCTTTCTCCCGCAAAGGCTTGCCTTTCCCCCACGAAGGCTTGCCTTTCTCCCACGAAGGCTTGCCTTTCTCCCACGAAGGCTTGCTTTTCTTCCACAAAGGCTTGCCTTTTTCCCGCGAAGGCTTGCCTTTTCCGCAGGACCGCTTACCCTTTTTCCAAAACCCCTTACCTTTTTTCAAGGACCGGCTGCCTTTTTTCTTCTGCGAGTGGCGGTTTCGAGGCTGGGAACTCAGAATGCTGAGGATTCTTCCAGCAGGGCATTCTTTCCGGTCGGTCTTGGGTGGAGCCGGTTGTCAAATTTTGGGGCAGACTGTGGGGATGGGTGTTGGGGCTGTTCTTTTCCCCGAAATCTGCGGCATCTGCGAAATCTGTGGATGATCTTTTCCTCTCTCGGCGGACGTGAGACCTCAACGCGCCGAAGAACCGAGGACGAGTTCGAGGAGGAGGACGAGGACGATGCAGGATCCAAGAGCACTTTGAGCCGTTTCCGGGAGGAAGAGCAGGAGAAAGAGAAGGATGTCGGCGA
>JAIXVB010000468.1 GCA_027483245.1 Verrucomicrobiaceae bacterium
GATGATTTTGAGGCCAGCAGGAAACTGATACTGGCGATACTGCGTGACCCACAGACGTCCTTTGGAATCCCAGCTGGCATAGAGCGGCTGTTCGATCTCCGGCTCCTCGATCATGAGGTCGATGGCGAGGTCACTGCGTGTCTTGAAAAGCTTCACGGCCTTCTTCGCTGGAGTCGGTGGGGTATCATCCGCCATCACCCCGCGACCAGGGCGGCTTTCCATGATCTTTTTGACAGCTTCATTGCCTGCGACGGCGTCTGGTTTGACATTGCTGTCAGCGGCACTGGCTTCTGCGGTGAAGAGGAGCCCGATCATGAAAACAACGGACGAGCAAAAGCGGTGAATGGACTGACAGAGCATGATGAAAAAAAACGCAGGTTTCAGGATATTCATGCCTGAGCTTGTCACGGGAAGCTGTATTCCTGTGATGCCCAGCTGGGGGGCACCATCAAAGCAAAGTGCTGTCGTCTTGACGCTCCAGTTTGCCGATCTTCTTTTTGATAATTTCCAACTGAACTGTCATTTCATGCATCGATTTCAGGCAATCACCCATCGTTTCAGAATCCTGCAGGTGGGGCAGGGCAGGGTGGATTTTCATGAATTGAAGCGCGATGGTCTTGCAGGCGTCGCGGATTTGCTGAATGGATTCGGGTCGAGTCATGGAAATGGGGAAAGAAATGCAGTTTTCTCACTCAATCGGCTGTTTTACAGCCTATTTCGCTTCAAACACTGCAAATTGTCTTTGACAGAAACCTCACGCCATCTACTCTCAACCCACTTTTTCCGCAAAAGAGCCGGGGTGTATTGTCGCTGGATGTTATCCTTGTTGACACTGTGTCCCGGTTTTGTTGTCGAAAGAGGAGGAGATTCTTCGCGAGTCGCCGCCGGATAAATTGCTGATGTAGCTCAGTGGTAGAGCACGTCCT
Organism: Verrucomicrobiaceae bacterium; assembly: GCA_027483245.1. Classification (GTDB taxonomy): domain Bacteria; phylum Verrucomicrobiota; class Verrucomicrobiia; order Verrucomicrobiales; family Verrucomicrobiaceae; genus Prosthecobacter. The sequence goes on from JAIXVB010000468.1 coordinate 927, forward strand.
TGGTAAGGACGAGGTCGAGGGTTCAATCCCCTTCATCAGCTCCAGCGGAGCCACGCTCAGGAATCACCGTTACACGATAAACGAACCAGTCCTAGCGCAACAAACTCACCATCCACTCATGGCTAAAGAAGCATTCCAACGCAATAAGCCGCACGTTAACATTGGCACGATCGGCCACGTTGACCACGGCAAAACCACGCTGACCGCTGCAATCACGACAACTCTTGCTACCAAGGGTTTCGCAGAAGCAAAGAACTATGCTGATATTGATGCAGCGCCTGAAGAAAAGGCACGCGGTATCACCATCAACACCGCTCACGTGGAATACCAGACCGACAAGCGTCACTACGCTCACGTTGACTGTCCCGGACACGCTGACTATGTGAAAAACATGATCACGGGTGCTGCCCAGATGGACGGCGCGATCCTGGTTTGCTCTGCTGCCGACGGCCCGATGCCACAGACTCGTGAGCACATCCTGCTCGCTCGTCAGGTGGGTGTGCCCGCCATCGTGGTCTTCCTGAACAAGGTTGACATGGTGGACGACGCTGAACTCCTCGACCTCGTCGAAATGGAAGTTCGCGACCTTCTTTCTAAATATGAATTCCCAGGTGACGATATTCCGATCGTTAAGGGTTCCGCACTCAAAGCCCTTGAAGGCGATCCTGAGCATCGTGCAAACATTTTCAAGCTCATGGACGCTGTGGATGAATACATCCCCCTTCCTGAGCGCCCGATTGACCAGGACTTCCTGATGCCAGTCGAAGACGTGTTCGCGATTGAAGGTCGTGGCACTGTCTGCACAGGCCGTGTTGAGCGTGGTATCGTCAAGAAGATGTCTGAAGTCGAAATCATCGGCATCCGTGACACTGTCAAAACGACCGTCACCGACATCGAAATGTTCCGCAAGCTGCTCGACGAAGGTCGTGCTGGTGACAACGTGGGTCTCCTCCTTCGTGGCGTGAAAAAGACTGACATTGAACGTGGCCAGGTCATCGCTAAGCCAGGTTCCGTGAAGCCTCACAAAAAGTTCCAAGCTGAGATTTATGTTCTCTCCAAGGACGAAGGTGGCCGCCACACCCCATTCTTCAACAACTACCGCCCACAGTTCTACTTCCGCACAACGGACGTGACTGGCAGCGTGACCCTTCCTGAAGGTGTTGAAATGGTGATGCCTGGTGACAACGTCTCGATCACAGTTGAGTTGATCACCCCGATCGCTATGGAAAAGACCATCCGTTTCGCTATCCGTGAGGGTGGTAAGACAGTGGGTGCTGGCCGTGTGGCTGACATCCTCGACTAATTGAGCTAGCAGGTTCGTATCGTTGACTGCCACGGAGTCTGGCGCACAGACTCCGTGGCTTCTTCACCTCAAAGTGAAGAGAAAATCAAGGGTGCTACTTGCAAATCAACTCAAGACAAGACACTATTCAGGGAAGTTTCCAGCAAACACAGGTCAGTAGCTCAATTGGTAGAGTAGCGGTCTCCAAAACCGTCGGTTGGGGGTTCGAGTCCCTCCTGGCCTGCCATCCTTCCCGGGATCATTTGCACAAGCTGAAAACACTTCATGAAGCGCCTCCGCACCTACATTGGTGAAGTCATCATCGAACTCAAAAAAGCCAATTGGCCGTGGGACCCTAAAGAAAAGGGCTTCGCCAAATACAAAGAGCTGATTGATTCGACGATTGTAGTCTTCATCGCCATGCTTCTCCTCGGCGCCTTCGTAGCCTTTTTCGACACGGCCTTCCGTGGGGCGTTTGAAGCTCTGGCCAAATGGATCGCTGGATAATCCAGGTTCCTCTCACTTTTTCCCCTTTCCCCCACCCAACTGAGATTATGGGAGCTATCCCCGCCCCTCGCGATCAATGGTATGTGATTCACGTGCGTTCCGGCTTCGAACAGAAGGTCCGCGACAGCATGGTCCGCCGCATTCAGACTGAGGAGATGGGTGATTACATTTTCGAAGTTCTCGTTCCTACGGAGCGAGTTTCAGAAGTCAAAAAAGGCAAACGTTCGGAAACCAATCGCAAATTCTTCCCAGGATATGTGATCGCGAATTGTTACTTGCTCAATGAGCACAATCAGCTGGTTGATCGGACATGGTATTTCGTCAAAGAAACCGACGGCGTATTGAACTTCGCAGGGACTAAAGATCATCCGATCCCGATGCGCCAACGCGAGGTGGACGGCATGCTGGCTCAGGTCCGTGTAAAAGACGATTCGGTGGTGCCCAAAATTTCCTTCAATGTGGGTGACAGTGTTCGTGTCGCCGATGGTCCGTTTGAAAGCCAGACGGGTATCATTGAGGAAATCGACCCTGAGCGCGGCGTTTTGCGTGTTTCAGTGAACATTTTCGGACGCAACACCCCTGTGGATCTCGAATACTGGCAAGTCGAGAAAGCCTAACCGCCAAAGTTCTGGCAAGCTGTTCTTCACAGTGCCGCCTTTCTTTAATCTCAAGCAAGCGAATAAAAAAACATGGCCAAAGAAATCGTCAAACTTATCAAGCTCCAGATCAAGGCTGGTGCTGCTAACCCCGCTCCGCCCATCGGTCCTGCGCTCGGTCAGGCTGGCGTGAACATCATGGCTTTCTGCAAGGAGTTCAACGCTGCCACCCAGAAGTCCAACGGTGATGTCCTTCCCACTGTCATCACGGTTTACAAGGACAAGAGCTTTACGTTCATCACCAAGCAGCCTCCGGCTTCGAACATCCTGAAGAAAGTCGCGAACATCGCTTCTGGCTCAGGTGAATCAGCCAAGAAGAAAGTCGCCAAAATCACCAAGGCGCAACTTCTGGAAGCCACCAAGATGAAACTTGTGGACCTCAATACACCTGACCTTGAGCGTGCCTCACGCATCATGGCTGGAACGGCCCGTCAAATGGGCATCGAAATCATCGACTAACTTAACCGCAGGAGAACACTCTCGTTCGCCAACACTGCACCCACCTCATGATAACAAGAAGCAAAAGATACAAGAAAGCTGCCGAGATGGTTCCGGCAGGCAAAACCTTTTCCCTGGAAGAGGCTGCTGAACTCGTGCGCAAACTCCCTGGCACGAAGTTCAATCAAACCGTGACCCTTTCGTTCCACATGGGTGTGGATCCAAAGAAGGGCGACCAAATGGTTCGTGGCACTTGCCCACTTCCGCATGGTTCCGGTAAAAGCGTCCGTGTGGCTGTTTTCGCCATTGGTGCCGCCGCAGAAGCCGCCAAAGCCGCTGGCGCTGATCTTGTGGGTTATGAAGACCTGATCGCCAAGGTGAAAGAAGGCTCCATGGACTTCGATGTTGCGATTGCCACTCCCGCAGCGATGAATGAAGTGCGTAAATTGGGTAAGCAACTCGGACCTCGCGGTTTGATGCCAAATCCAAGAACAGGCACGGTCACGGATGACACCGCGGGTGCTGTCAAAGCTGTGAAAGCAGGCCGTGTGGACTTTAAGTTGGATAAGAATGGCAACATCGCTGCCACGATTGGCAAGATTGCCTTTGATGTGAGTGCTCTTGCTGAGAACGGCAGTGCATTGATCGACGCTATTGTGCGTGCCAAGCCAGCTTCTGCTCGCGGTAAGTATGTCGAAAGCATCACTCTTGCTGCGACCATGTCCCCTGCCTTGAAAATTGAGGTCTCCAAATACGTGAAACTCTAATCCTGAGGAAAGACACCATGAAAGCTGAAAAGACACTCCTCATTGAAGACCTGCTCACACGGGTCAACGCCTCCCCCTTCCTCTTCGTCGTAGATTACACGGGTTTGACGGTGGATAAATTTGCTGAGCTGCGTAAGCGCTTGGCTGCCACGGGCGCTGAAATCCACGTCTTCAAAAACACACTGGTCAGAAAAGCTGCTGAACGTGCAGGTTACCCTGGCGACTTGAGCGCACACCTCACGGGCCAAAGTGCATTCGTGATGGGTGCCAAAGACGTTTGCGCCGCTGCAAAAATCCTGAAGAACTTCACCGCTGAATTCACCAAGCCTAAAATCAAGGGCGGTGTGTTGGACGGCAATCTTCTCGATGAAGCGGGCATCAAAGCTCTGGCTGATCTCCCATCCAAAGAAGTCCTGCAATCCCAATTGCTCGGCGTTCTCCAAGCTCCTGCATCCAAACTCGTTCGCCTCCTCAACGAGCCTGCTGCCTCTCTGGCACGCGTGCTCCAGGCCAAAGCCGACGCAGCAGCTTAATTTTCAACCCTTTGATCCGATGGCAGCTTCGGCTGCCTGAACATAACACCCAATGGTTCCTTGCCGGAGCGAAAGCTTTCTCTCTTAAATCACCCGAAGCTTCGGGAAACGGCGATACCGACATACTACTATGGCAGACCTGACAAAAATCGTTGAAGAACTGAGCGGCCTTACCGTCCTGGAAGTCGCTGAACTCGTGAAATCCCTCGAAGACAAGTGGGGCGTGAGCGCTGCTGCTCCTGTCGCTGTCGCCGCTGCTGGCGCTGGTGCCGGTGCTGCTCCTGCTGCTGCTGCTGAAGAGAAAACCGAGTTTGATGTCGTCCTTACCGACGCAGGCACAAACAAAATCGCCGTCATTAAAGAAGTGCGCGGCGTGGTTCCAGGCCTTGGCTTGGCTGAAGCGAAGAAGCTCGTCGAGAGCGCTCCGCAGAAGCTCAAGGAAGGTGCTAAGAAAGAAGAAGCTGAAGAGATCAAGAAGAAGCTCGAAGCTGCTGGCGCCAAAGTGGAGATCAAGTAAACTCCCGTCCTTTCCCGTGTGTCATCCCTGGGGTGACACACGGCTCAAAGGAGTTTTTTTAGAACCTCCTTTCTGAAATATCCCAACCCTCGCATGCCCCGCCCACTGGTTCGCACCACTCCTGTTAGTCGAAGTTCAGACTTCGGAAATGTGAGTGTCGCTCCGGCAGCGGGCTTCGTATCATCCACTCACCGCCTGAACGGGGACTTAAGTCCGTGTTCTGGTTTTGTTATTTTCACGCTGAGACGATCAAATGCCCGGCTGGCTGCCGGATGTTTTGACCCTCAGTGACCGCAGGTTTATCGCCTGCACCCCGCCACCGCCGTTGCCACCCCGTCGTCTCCCCATCTCTGCATATGTCCCAGCGCACCAACTTTGGCAAAATTCACGAAGTCTCTGAGCCCCCGAATCTGATCGAGATTCAGCTCCGGTCTTATGAGGAGTTCCTCCAGAAGAACATCCTCCCCTCCAAGCGCAAGGAAGTTGGGTTGCAGGCAGTCTTCAAGGAAGTGTTTCCTATCGAGAGCTATGATGCCAAGATGACGCTCGATTTCGTCATGTATGAAATCGGCGAGCCTAAACTTACCTCCCTGGAAGCCATCCGCGAGGCAGAAACTTACAGCGCACCGCTCTACGTGACCTTTGAGCTTCGTGACGAAGCCGGCGCCAAGCAAGAGCGCGTTTACATGGGTGAAATTCCCCTCATGACGGATCGTGGAACGTTTGTCATCAATGGCGCTGAGCGTGTTGTCGTCAGCCAACTTCACCGCTCTCCTGGTATCTGTTTCGAAAGCAGCCAGCATCTCAATGGTCGCTGGCTCTATGGCTTCCGCATCATTCCTGACCGCGGAACATGGTTGGAAGTTCAGTTCGACACGAATGATCTGCTTTACGTTTATCTGGATCGCCGTCGCCGTCGTCGCAAATTCCTCGCTACCACGCTTCTGCGCGTGATCGGTTACTCACATGACGAGGACATTCTCAAGTTGTTCTACAACATTGAGGACATGAAGCTGAAGGAAAATCTCAGCGAAGAAGAAGTCTCCACAAAGCTGCTCTTCAAAGACATCCTCGACGGTGAGCTCATCGTGGCTCGCGCCTATGAGCCTCTCACTGCAGGCGTCATTCGCCAGCTCATTCAGTTGGGTCACAAGACCGTCAAAGTCATCACGGCTTCTCAAGATGACTTGATCGTGACTTCCCTGCGCAAAGATCCGTCCAAGGACGAAGATGAGGCTCTGAAGGAAATCTATCGTCGTTTGCGCCCCGGCGATCCACCGACCATTCCAAACGCACGCGCTTTGGTGAAGCGTTTGTTCTTTGATCCAAAGCGTTATGACCTGACACGTGTGGGTCGCTATAAGATCAATCAGAAGCTCGGCCTCAAGACCGATTCTGACATGCGCATCCTGGATCCAAACGATGTGATCAGCGCGATGAGTTACCTTTTCAAGCTGCGCGCTGGTGAAGGTCTCCTGGATGATATTGACCATCTCGGCAGCCGCCGTGTGCGTGCCGTGGGCGAGTTGCTCGCCAACCAGTGCCGCGTGGGTCTTGCCCGCACGGAGCGTCTGGTGAAAGAGCGCATGACTTTGTTTGATGTGAGCATGGACACCATGACTCCAGCCAAATTGATCAATCCCAAGGCCCTCAGTGCTGTTGTTCGCGACTTCTTTGGTCGCAGTCAGCTGAGCCAGTTCATGGACCAAATCAACCCGTTGGCAGAGCTGACTCACAAGCGTCGCCTTTCGGCTCTTGGGCCTGGCGGTCTGAATCGTGATCGTGCTGGTTTCGAAGTTCGTGACGTTCATCCTTCTCATTATGGTCGTATCTGCCCGATTGAGACTCCAGAAGGTCCGAACATCGGTCTGATCAACTCCTTGGGCACTTATGCCCGCATCAATGAATTCGGTTTCATCGAAACACCTTACCGTCCGGTCAAGGATGGTGTGGTCGGTGATAAAATCGAATACCTGACGGCAGACCAAGAAGAAAACCATCACATTGCTCAGGCGAACAATGTCCTGGATGAGAAAGGACATTTCACCGGCAATAAAGTGACGGTTCGTTACCGCGGTGAGTTCCTGGAAGTTGAGCCAACAAAGCCGACTCTCATGGACGTTTCGCCGAAGCAACTGGTCTCCATTGCTGCGAATTTGATTCCTTTCCTGGAACATGATGATGCTAACCGAGCTCTGATGGGCTCCAACATGCAACGTCAGGGTGTGCCGCTTCTCGAAGCTGAAGCTCCTCTCGTGGGCACTGGCATGGAAGGCAAAGCCGCACGCGATTCTCGCGCTGTGGTCGTGGCTGATGCGAATGGCACGGTGGCTTCTGCAACAGCAGATGTCATCGTCATCACAAAAGACGGCAACCTGCCTGTTAGCGACAAGCAGTTCCTTGCCGACCCTCTGAAGTCCATTCTGACGGACACTGAAAAAGGCATCTTTGTTTATCCTTTGCGTAAGTTCGGCCGCTCGAATGCAGGAACCTGTATCAACCAGCGCCCACTCGTTCGCCGTGGTCAGAAGATCAAAAAAGGTGACGTGATCGCAGATGGTCCTTGCACGGATCAGGGCGAATTGGCCATCGGTAAGAACATGCTAGTGGCGTTCATGCCTTGGAATGGTTACAACTTCGAAGATGCGATCGTCATCAGCCGTCGTGTTTCGAAAGAGGACATCTACACCTCGATTCACATCGAAGACTTTGATGTGATCGCTCGTGACACCAAACTTGGACCTGAAGAAATCACACGTGATATTCCAAACGTTGGTGATGAAGCTTTGAAGAACCTCGACCAAGACGGTGTCGTCCGTGTGGGTGCCGAGGTGAAGCCTGGCGACATCCTTGTGGGTAAAATCACTCCGAAATCTGAGACTGAACTCGCCCCTGAAGAGCGTCTTCTTCGTGCTATCTTCGGTGAGAAAGCTGCGGATGTGAAAGACACCTCTCTGCGTGTGCCTTCAGGCTGTACAGGAATCGTGATGGATGTGAAGCTGGCCCAACGGGGTGGCGTGAACGGTGCGGACAAAGAGAAGCTATCTCCTGCCGAGGCAAAGAAGCAGATCAAACAGATCGAAGAAGACTATCGCGCGAAGAAAGAAGACCTCACCGAGCAACTCACCGAGAAGCTCAGTGACATCCTTCTCAACGAGAAAATCCCTCTGGACGTGGTCAATGGCCAAACCGGTGAGATCATTCTTGGTGCCAACAAAAAGATCACCAAGACACTGCTTCGCAAGCTCGCTGAGAGCTATGACTCTGTCGAAATTGATCCGAGCCCGATCCGCAACAAGATCTTCGACATCATCCAAACCTTCGAACAGAAGTTCGCGGATGCTGACATGGAACGTGAACGTAACCTGGACCGCATCGAAACAAGCGAAGACGGTGCTGCCGATGGTGTCGTGAAACAGGTTCGTGTTTTTGTGGCCAGCAAGCGCAAGCTTTCGGTCGGTGACAAAATGGCCGGACGTCACGGAAACAAAGGGGTGGTTGCGACCATCGTTCCGGAAGAAGACATGCCGTTCTTGGAGAACGGAACTCCTGTGGATATCGTCTTGAATCCACTGGGCGTGCCTTCACGAATGAACGTCGGACAGGTTCTTGAAACACATCTTGGCCTTGCCGCTAAGGCGCTGGGCATGAAGATCGCAACGCCAGTGTTCGATGGTATTCCTGAAACAAAAATCATGGAATACATCAAGGATGCCAAAAAGACTGAAGGTTACGAATGGATGGGCCTGAATGGTAAGTCGAAACTGTTCGACGGACGCACGGGCGAGTCCTTCAACCTCGATGTGGTGGTGGGTTACATTTACATGCTGAAGCTGGGACATCTTGTTGCTGATAAGATCCATGCTCGTGCTGTCGGTCCATACTCTCTGGTGACTCAACAACCTCTGGGCGGTAAAGCTCAGTATGGTGGTCAGCGTTTCGGGGAAATGGAAGTGTGGGCATTGGAAGCATATGGCGCCGCCTACACCTTGCAGGAACTCCTGACGGTGAAATCGGATGACGTTCAGGGACGCACACGCATCTACGAACAGATCGTCAAAGGTGACAACGCTCTCGAAGCCGGCACGCCTGAATCCTTCAACGTGTTGATCAAAGAAATGCAATCACTGGGACTCGATGTGAAAGTTCACAAACGGGCGGCTCAGGACACTGATGTGGAAGTGATCGAACGCTTCGCTGCAGGTGCCTAATTGAACCCTGAACCAAGCAACAAACCTTAACGCATCAAAAAACGACTATGAATGCTGACGCGAGCTTGAAAGAAATTTTCGGGGAAAAGCCCACAGGTGAAGAGTTCGACTGCGTGTCGATCTGCATCGCTTCTCCTGACCGTATCCGCGGTTGGAGCCATGGGGAAGTGAAGAACCCAGAAACCATCAATTACCGCACGTTCAAACCTGAAAAGGGCGGACTTTTCTGTGAACGTATTTTCGGGCCAACCCGTGACTGGGAATGTGCCTGCGGTAAATACAAACGCATCAAACACAAAGGTGTGATCTGCGACCGCTGCGGTGTCGAAGTAACACTGTCACGCGTGCGTCGTGAGCGCATGGGCCACATTGAGCTCGCTGTTCCAGTGACGCACATTTGGTTCTA